>CANJYY010000099.1 GCA_947479185.1 Caulobacteraceae bacterium | reverse complement strand
TGTCGGCGAGAAGGGTCATGCTGCTTCCTCTTGCGGCCGCTGCCTCTGTCGGGCGCTGGCGACGTGAGCATGCACAAGCCGGGCGCAAAGAAAAAGGGCCGCCGGTGTGATCCGGCGACCCTTCGCTCGTCCTGGTGCGTCCTTCGAGACGCTCGCTTGAGGCTCGCTCCTCAGGATGACGATGAGGGGTTGGCTTCAACCCTGTTCGTCATGGTGAGGAGCGGACCCTCAGGTCCGCGTCTCGAACCACGCAATGCCTACTCCGCCGCCACCGCCGGGGTGAAGCCGAGCATGGCCTTGGTTTCGAGGAACTCATGGAAGCCGTAGTCGCCCCACTCGCGGCCATTGCCGCTCATCTTGTAACCGCCGAAGGGAGCCATCAGGTCCCCGCCGCCGCCGTTGATGCTGACCTGACCGGCGCGCAGCTTGCTGGCCACGGCGTGCAGCTGGGTCACATCGGTGCCCGAGACATAGGCCGCCAGACCGTACTCGGTGTCGTTGCCGACCTTCACCGCTTCATCGACGCTGTTGTAGCCGATGATCGAGACGACCGGGCCGAAGATCTCTTCCTTGGCGATGGTCATGTCGTTGGTGACGTTGGCGAACACGGTCGGCTTGACGAAGTAGCCCTTGTCGATGCCGTCCGGACGGCCGACGCCGCCGCTGACCAGGGTCGCGCCCTCGTCGATGCCGGCCTGGATCAGCTTCTGGATCTTGTTGAACTGGATCTCGGAGACGACCGGACCCATCTGGGCGTTGCCCTTGGGATCGCCGACGGTCGTGGAGTCGGCCGCGGCCTTGGCGATGGCGATGACCTCGTCCATGCGCTTGCCGGGGACCAGCATGCGGGTCGGGGCGTTGCAGGACTGGCCCGAGTTCATCATCACCGAGCGGACGCCGCCGGTGACGGCCGACTGGAAGTCGGCGTCATCGAGGATGATGTTGGGGCTCTTGCCGCCCAGCTCCTGGGCAACGCGCTTGACGGTCGGGGCGGCGTTCTTGGCCACCTCGATGCCGGCGCGGGTCGAGCCGGTGAACGAGACCATGTCGATCTCGGGATGGCTGGAGATGGCCGCGCCGACGGTCGGACCGTCGCCGTTGACCAGGTTGAACACGCCGGCCGGCACGCCGGCGGCATGCAGGATCTCGGCCCAGACGTAGCCCGAGAACGGCGCGACTTCCGACGGCTTGAGCACCATGGTGCAGCCCACGGCCAGGGCCGGGGCGACCTTGCAGGCGATCTGGTTGACCGGCCAGTTCCAGGGGGTGATCAGGCCGCAGACGCCGATCGGCTCCTTGACCAGACGGGTCGGGCCGCGATCCTCGACGAACTTGAAGTTCTTCAGCACCGCGATGGCGGTCTGGGTGTGGGCCAGGCCCATCGCCGCCTGGGCGCGTTGCGCCAGCGAGGCGGGGGCGCCCATTTCCTCGGTGATGGCGTCGGCCATGTCGCCGTAGCGCTTCTGGTACTCGACAACGATGCGCTCGAGCAGGTCGATGCGCTCGTCGACAGTCGTCAGGGAGAAGGTCTCGAACGCCTTGCGGGCGGCCTTGGCGGCCTGGTCGACGTGGTCGGCCGTGCCCAGCGAGATCTTGCCGCAGACTTCTTCGTTGGCCGGGTTGATGACGTCCAGCGTCGTGACGCCGGTGGGCTGGACCCACTGACCGTCGATGTAGAATTTCGTGTAGTCGCGCATCACCGTCTCTCCCTGCGGACCGCCGAGCGGCCTCTTCAAACGTCAGTTTAGTTACCGCCGATCACCTCGGAAAGAGCGGAGTTCAAAGTTGATGCATCCGGCTTCAAAGCTGATGCGTCTGCGGCTGTCCGGCGACCGGGCTGCGGGCCTTGAGCACATAGCCGGCGCGAATCGAGCCGATGTAGAGATCCTTCAGCTCCGGCCCGCCCCAGGTGACGTTGGTCGGATGGTTGATGATCTCGCCCGAAGGGTCGTGGACCACGGTCTCGACCACGCCGGACGGGCGGATCGCGACGATCTTGTTGGCCGCCGGCAGGCAGACCCAGAGATTGCCGTCAGCGTCCATGCCGACGCCGTCCGTGTAACCGAGGTCGTCCGGGTGATGGGCAGCGGCGGCCTGGGCCTCCGCGTCGCCGGGGGCCATCAGGCGTCCCAGTTGCGGGCCGTAGCGCTCGCCCGGGCCGAGCCTGCCGCCGGGCAGGATCTCGAAGCGCATCACGTCCGCGCCGCTGGTCTGGGCGCAGTGGAGCCAGCGATCGTCGGCCGACAAGGCTAGGCCATTGGGGAATTTCAGCCCTTCGGCGACGATGCTGGTGGAGCCGTCGGGCCGCAGCACGAAGATGAAGCCGTCGGGACGGCCGTCGAGCGCCTGGGGCCAGGTCTCGGCATGGGTGGAGTTGGCGCACCAGATGTTCCCGGCCCGGTCGAGCACCGGATAGTTGGCGCTGGTCAGCCGCCGTCCCTCGACCTCGGCGACGAGCGTCTCGTGCTTGCCGGTGGCCGGGTCGAACCGCTGCAGCGGGCCGTCCTCGCGGTCATAGATGCCGAAATTGGCGATCAGCACCCGGCCCTGCAGGTCCATGTTGATGCCGTTGGGCGCGCCGCCCTTTGGCCCCATGCGGGTGAAGGATCCGTCCGGATGGATCTGCGCCACCGCGCACTGGTGATCGGAGGCGAACACCCGGCCGTCCTTGCCGACGACCACGTCTTCGGGCCGGTCGATGCCGACGGCGATCTTGCTGAAGTCCCCCGGGACCATCCAGTTCGGCATGCGTCTCTCCCCACGCGCGTTTCTTGTTGGCCCTACCAGAACAGGTCAGGCGGGCCGCCGTCCAGCGTCTCGGCCAGGCGGCTGCGTGTGCCGCGGGTCGCGCCCTCGGGCAGCTCGTGCGGATGGAACCAGTCGACGCGCAGGATCTCGCCGCGCGAGGTGGCGATAGCCTGCTCCCAGTGGTCGACGCGATAGACCAGCACATGGTCGCCGCGGAAGTTGCCGCCGTTGGAGTGCATCGACACCAGCCGCGGCCGCGACAGCGGGCGCACGCCGGCCTCCTCCTCCAGTTCGCGGGCGGCGGCCTGTTCAACCGTCTCGCCCTTTTCCACCCCGCCGCCGGGGAAGTGCCAGCCGGGCGTGTAGCTGTGCTCGATCAGCAGCACGCGGCCGGCCTCGTCGAACACCATCACCCGCACGCCGAGCGTCAGGCCGCGCACCTGGCGCATGACGGTCTGGTAGACCGGCCGAAGTCGGGGCTCGAGGAGGCGTTTCCAGCGGGACATGACGTCAGCGTAGAACGGCCGCTTGCCCGGCGCGAGAGCGGCGGCTAAAGCCGGGTCGAGTTTCTCAAACGGAGCCGCGTCATGATCGCCATCGGCGTCATCGGTCTTTTCATCGTCATCCTCGTGGCCCTGAACCTGTTCGAGTTCGGTCGGGCTGACTGATCCTGTCTTGAGCGGCGCGGCTGTCATTACCGGCGCGGCGCGGCGTATCGGCCGCGTCCTGGCCGTTCAGGCCGCCCGCTCGGGCTATGACGTCGCCGTTCATCACCGCGACTCGGACGCCGAGGCCGAGGAAACGGCCGCGCTGGTGCGCGCCGAAGGCCGCCGGGGATGTGTGCTGGCCGGCGATCTGACCGACCCGGGCATCGGCGACCTGATCGGCCGCGCCGAAGCCGCGCTCGGCCCTGTGACCCTGCTGGTCAACAACGCCTCCCTGTTCATCGACGACCGGCTGCAATCGTTCGACGCGGCGATCTTCGACGCCCATATCGCCACCAACCTGCGGGCGCCGGCGCTGCTGGCCCAGGCCATGGCGGCGCGACTGCCGGAAGGCGTGAGCGGCGTCATCATCAACATTCTCGACCAACGGGTCTGGCGGCCGAACCCGCAGTTCTTCGGCTACAGCCTGTCCAAGGCCGCGCTCTGGCACGCGACGCAGACCATGGCCCAGGCGCTCGCCCCGCGCATCCGGGTCAACGCCATCGGCCCCGGCCCGACGCTCGGCTCGGTGCACCAGGCGCCCGGCGAATTCGAGCGGGAGGCCGCCGGCACGCCGCTCGGCCACAGCGTCAGTCCCGACGAGATCGCCGCCGCCCTGCGCTATCTGATTGACGCTCCGTCAGTGACGGGTCAGATGATCGCCGTCGACAGCGGCCAGCATCTGGGCTGGCTGACGCCTGACATCGTCCACCCCTGACCCGCAGAGAGACGTGGCCGCCACCCTTCCCGAAACGCCGTTCGAACCTGTCTCCGCGGCCCGCATCGTCGTCGCGAAGATTTTCGTGCGCGGCCTGAAGGTCGACGCCGAGATCGGCGTCTACGCGCATGAACGAGGCAAGACCCAGCCGCTGGTCCTCGATGTCGAGCTGGATGTGACCACCGTCCACGCCGAGCGCCTGTCGCAGACGGTCAACTACGAGACCATCGCCAACGACGCCCGCGACCTGGCCGCGGAAGGCCATTTCGAACTGGTCGAGACCTTCGCCGAACGGCTGGCCGAGCGCTGCCTGGCCGATCCGCGCGTGACCCGCGCCCGGGTGCGGGTCGAAAAGCCGATGGCCCTCGCGCCCCGGGCCGAGGCCGCCGGGGTCGAGATCACGGCGGTCCGGGTCTGACCGGGATCGGCCTCTCGCACGCCGCCCGCCTCGCCCCGCTGAGGCCCGAGACCGTCTGGACCCTCGACGCTGACAGCCTGACCGAAGTCGCCGGCGCCAAGACCCGCCGGCTGGCGCTGGCCGATCTGCGCGTGCTGCGGCTGGCCGGACTGCCGAACAGCCCGCGCCGGGCCGTGACACTGCAGTTCGCCAGCGGGCGCTGCGTGATTCCCTCGCACAGCTGGATCGGCCCCGGCCGGTTCGACGACCGGATTGACAGCTTCTCGCCGCTGGTCCGGGCGATCGCCGAGCAGGCCGCCGACCTGACGCCGCGCGCGCGGTTCGCCACCGCCGGCCTGGAGGTCGGCGAGGCCTTCCTCTGGACCATGGGCCTGCTCGGCATCGGCGCCGCCGTGTTGCTGGTGGCCTCGATCAGCGCCGGCGCGGCCGCGCTGGGCGTCGCGCTTTCGGCGCGGCTGGTCTTCGTGCTGATCCTGATGCTGGCGGTCATGCCCTGGCTGAAGGGCCGCACCGCCGCGCTCGACCCCAGGGCCATCTCGCGCGTTCTGCTCCCGTAAGCGTGACCCCGCCCGGTTTGCCTCATCGGCCAAAACCCGGCAGCATCCCCCGCGGAGGCCCCACCATGACCGAGACTCTCGACCGACCGCATGAAGACCGGGTGCTCCCCGCCGTCGTCTACGGGCTCTACATCCTCAGCATTCCGTTCGTCTGGCTGACGGTGCTCATCGGCGTGGTCCTGGCCTACGCCAACCGCGACACCGCCGGACCGCGCATGGCCAGCCACTACCAGTTCCTGATCCAGACCTTCTGGAAGTCGATCTGGTGGGCGGTCATCGGCGTGGTGCTGTTCGTGTTCGGGCTGATCTTCTCGGTGCTGCTGATCGGCATACCCATGCTGATCGCCGGCTGTCTGATTCTGGCGGCCGTGCACATATGGTTCTATGTCCGGATCGCCGTTGGCCTCATCTACCTGGCGCAGGACGAGCCCTATCCGCGCCCCGACGCGTGGCTGTTTTAGAGGCGCCAGCCCCCCCTTCTGCCCAACGAACGAACGCCTTCCAGATCGACCCTCCCCTGACGGTTGCAGCCTTTTGACCCAGCCGGTTCCAGGCCGAACGGTCTTCAGGCGTTGGGGAATGACGGGGGAAAATTCATGGTCGCGCGTATCCTGAGCCTGCTGCTGGGGCTGATGCTGAGCCCGATCGGCTGGGCCATCGTCGACCCGAAGGGGCCCGCCGCGTCGCGGATGCCGCCGCTCGATCTGGGGATGTTCGAGGGGCACAGGGTGTTCATCGGCTGGGGCTTGCTGGCGCTGGGGATCGCCGCGCTGCTCTCGTCGGTGCTGCCCAGGACCAAGCCGAAGCCCAAGGGGCCGCCGATGGCGGACTTCGACTCCGCGCCGGAGGTGACGACCGTTTCGGATCACCACGAGGAGCCGGCGCATCACGACGGCCACGAGCACCACGAAGAGGCGCATCACGACGACGAGCGCGATCATGAGCCGCATGGGGACGCTCATGGCCACCACGTGTCGTCCTCGGGATCGCCCCGGCCTTCAGCGCTCTGGTAGGGACTGGCCCGCCCTCTCCATCACCGGAGAGGGCGGAAACCTTCAGGCGTCGACGCGTTCGCGGCGGACCATGCGGGCGTAGTCGTCCATCAGGGTCAGCGAGATCTTGCCCGGGGTGAAGTGGTACTGGCCCACCTCGGCGACCGGCGTCACCTCGGCGGCGGTGCCGACGATGAAACACTCGCTGAAGCCGGCCATCTCTTCCGGCATGATGTGGCGCTCGATCACGTCATAGCCGCGCTGCTTGGCCAGCTTGATTACCGACCGACGGGTGATGCCGTCGAGGAAACAGTCCGGCGTCGGCGTGTGGAGCGCGCCGTCCTTGACGAAGAACACGTTGGCGCCCGTCGCCTCGGCCACATAGCCGCGGTAGTCGAGCATCAGGGCGTCCGAATAACCGTCCTTCTCCGCCGCATGCTTGGAGATGGTGCAGATCATGTACAGGCCCGCCGCCTTGGCCGCCGTCGGCGCCGTTTTCGGCGATGGGCGGTCGTACTTGGCCCAGGTCAGGCGGATGCCCTTCTTCTTCTGCTCGGGATCGAAGTAGCTCGGCCAGTCCCACACGGCGATCGCCACGTGGATCTTGGTGTTCTGGGCCGAGACGCCGATCATCTCCGAACCGCGCCAGGCGATCGGACGAACGTAACAATCTGTCAGGCCGTTCTTCGCGCAGGTCGCCTTGCAGGCCTCGTCGATCTCCGACACCGTGTAGGGGATCTTGAAGTCGAGGATTTCCGCAGATTTGAACAGCCGCTCGGTATGAGCCGTCAGCTCATAGATCTCCCCGCCGTACATCCGCTCGCCCTCGAACACCGAGGAGGCGTAGTGCATGGCGTGCGTCAGTACGTGCACCTTCGCCTCGCGCCAGGGCACGAACTGGCCATCCAGCCAGATCCAACCGTCGCGATCATCGAAGGGAACGATAGACATTGGGAGCAACCCTCCTTTCAAGGGAACCGCGACCTTAGACGCCCGGGGCCGTTTGGCGTCAAACAAAATGGTGCAGTGCAGTGACCTTCCCCGCTGATCCGCGGCTCATTCTCCGGGATGAGGAGCTCGACCAGGGCCTTGAGCTGATGCTCCTGGCCGAGGCGAGCCTGTGGGCGGCGGTCGACGCGGCGCTGGCCGCGGAGAAGGGGCTCGGGCGGCCCCACTGGCGAGCCGCCTTCCTGCTGCGCCGGCGTCCGGGGCTGGGCGTGCGCGACCTGTCCCGCCTGACAGGCCTGTCGAAACAGGCCGCCAGCCGCACTTTGGCAGACCTCGTCCGGCTGGAACTGGCGGAGACCGAGGCCGGCGACCTCGACGCCCGCCGTCGGCCGGCGCGGCTGACCGAGGCCGGCCTGGCCTTCGAGGAACGGATCGCCGAACGTCTCCGGGCCCTGCTCGGCCGGGCCTATCGCACGGGCGGACTTGACGGGGTGGCCGGCGCAAGGCGGATTCTCGCCGCTCTGGCCGGATCGCGCACGGGCGTGGGTCTTCGCCGGGAGGAGACGTGACGTGAGCCCGCCGGACAGACACCTGCTGGTGGTCGACGACGACGACCGTATCCGCGAACTGCTGCGCGAATACCTCGCCCGGGCAGGCTTCCGCGTGACCGGGGCGTCCGATGCGGCCTCGGCCTGGCGGCTGATCGAGACGTTCGACTTCGACCTGATGGTGCTGGACGTGATGATGCCGGGCGAGGACGGCGTCTCGCTGGCCAGGCGCCTGCGCGCCCGCACCGACCAGCCCGGTCGCACGCCGGTGCTCATGCTGACCGCGCGTGGCGAGGCCGGGGATCGCATCGAGGGCCTGACCGCCGGCGTCGATGACTATCTGGCCAAGCCGTTCGAACCGCAGGAACTGCTGCTGCGCATCGAGGCCATCCTGCGCCGGGCGGGGCCGCGCGATACGGGCCCGAGCAACCTGTCGCTAGGCGACTGCAGCTTCGACATCGAGCGCGGCGAACTGACCCGCGACGGCGCCCAGATCCGCCTGACCGAAGCCGAGGTCGAGCTGATGAGGCGGCTGGCGAAGTCGGCCAATGCGCCGGTCGACCGGC
>CANJYY010000098.1 GCA_947479185.1 Caulobacteraceae bacterium | reverse complement strand
GTCCGGCGCGCCGATGGTGCATGACGCCGCCGCCTGGGCGCCGCGCTGGAAGCAGGGCCTGCCGGTGCTCGTCGACCACAGCATCCAGGGATTCAACGCCATGCCGGCCGGCGGCCAGTGCGCCACTTGCACCCCGGCCGATCTGGAGGCTCTCATACGCTTCATGGCCGACCACGAAGAGTCGGCGAAATAGGGCGGGGCTTCCGATGATTTCCAGACGACAGGCGTTGATCGCGGGTGGGGCGGGCGTCGCCGTCGTCGGGGGCTCGGCTGTCGCCGTCGGCGTCTTCAAGGGCGACAAGCCCGAGCCGCTCGCGCCGCCGTCGACCGACGGCAAGGGCCACACTGTCTGGCGCAACTGGTCGGGCATCCAGCACAGCTATCCGGTCCAGCGCGCCGCGCCGAAGGACGAGGGCGAGCTGGCGGCCCTGCTGAAGGCGGGCCCCGCGCCGATCCGCGTGACCGGGGCCGGACACAGCTTCACCGGTCTGTGCGCCACCGACGGCACGCTGGTGTCGCTCGACGCCATGAACGGCATCGAAAGCTGGGACGGCGACCAGGCCACCGTCTGGGCCGGCACGCGGCTGGGCGCCCTGGGACCGGCCTTGGCGGAGAAGGGCCGGGCGATGGCCAACCTGCCCGACATTAACAAGCAATCGCTCGGCGGGGCGCTGGGCACGGCGACCCACGGCACCGGCCGGACACTGAAGGCCATCCATGGCGACGTCCAGGCGCTGACGCTGGTGACGGCCGGCGGCGCGGTGCTCGACTGCGACGCGAAGACCCGGCCCGAACTGTTCAGCGCCGCCCGGGTGTCGCTCGGCGCGCTGGGGATCATTTCCAAGGCGCGGCTGACAACCACCGCCAACCGCCGCCTGCGCCGCAAGGTCTGGCTGGAGCCGTTCGAGGAGGCGCTGGCGAAGGCGGAGGAGCGCTGGGCCACCCACCGCAATTTCGAGTTCTACGCCGTGCCGTTCACCGGTCTGGCGGCCAACATCAGCCATGACGAGACGGATGATCCGGCGCTCGATCGCGGCCCGGACTCGGACAGCGTGTTCCTCGACGCGCTGAAGGGCCTGCGCAATCTGCTGGGCTTCTCGACCGGGCTGCGCAAGGCCGCGGCGAAGGCGCTGCTCGGCGGGACCCCGGCCGAAACAGCCGTCGACGAGGGCTGGAAGCTGCTCTCGACCGAGCGGCCCGTGCGGTTCAACGAGATGGAGTTCCATCTGCCGCACGAGACCCAGCTGGCCGCGCTGAAGGAGGTCGTCGAGACCATCGAGAAGCACCGGCCGGACGTCTTCTTCCCCATCGAGGTACGCCGCATCGCGCCGGACGACGCCTGGCTGTCGCCGTTCCAGGGCGAGCCGCGCGGCTCGGTGGCGGTGCACGCCTACTACCGCGACGACTACAAGTTCTTCTTCGAGCTGATCCAGCCGATCTTCGTCAAGCACGGCGGCCGGCCGCACTGGGGCAAGCTGCACGACCTGAAGGGCCCGCAGCTGGCGGCGCTCTATCCGCGCTGGAACGACTTCCTCGAGATCCGCCGCGAGCTGGACCCCGAGGGCCGGCTGCTCAATCCGTACCTGAAGACGCTGTTCGGAGTAGACTGATCCTCCCCGCGAAGTCGGGGAGGGGGACCACGCGGAGCGTGGTGGAGGGGGCTGCACAGGCGTCTCAGGATGCGCCCGGATACTATTATCGGCCGACACCGGCATTCCTGCCATGACGGCCGGCCCCGGCGCTGCCCCTCAGTCAGGCTCCGCCTGACAGCTCCCCGCGAGCGGGGAGCAGCTAGTCTGTGGTCGTATCCACGCCGTTGACCCAGGCGACCAGTTGGCCGAGCACCTGCGTCAGCGCCGTGTTGAACGCCGGCACGATCGCGCCGACGCGGTTTTCGCCGGCGCGGACGCGGGCCGTGAAGACCTGTTCGCCGATGAGGGCGCGGTCGCGGTTGCGGGTGATGAGGCCGCGGACCGAGACGACGATCTCCGGCGCCGCCTTGGGGCCGCGGTCGTAGTGAGCCTCGAACGTCTGGACATCGAGCTTCAGCGAATAATCGGCCTTGATCACCTCGCCGCGACCGATCAGTCGCGCCCGCCCGGCGTTCTGGAACACAGAGCCGATCTCTTCGTCGAACAGCACCGACGCCGGCGAGACCCAGCGGGCGCCGGCGATGTAGGCGGCTTCACCCCGGTCGTTGACGGTCAGGATCCGGTCGCCGGCGGAGGCGCGCGGGAAGCTGGTTCCGAGGCGCAGCACGCCGAACAGCGGACCGGTCGCCGTGGCGGTCGCCGGCGCGGCGGCGTCGAACCGGTAGAGCTGGGCCGGCTCGGCCTTGGGAAACAGCGAGATACAGCCCGACAGGGCGATGGCCGCGAGCGCGAGCGCGGCGGCGGTCAGACGGCGGCTCACGGTTGGATCTCCACTTCCTTGGCGGGCGGTTTGGCGACGACGCCCTGCGGGTTCTGTTCAACGTCCGCGACCAGCCGGTCGAGGGATTCCGCGGTCGCCTGCAGAGAGCTGATGGCGCGGGTCAGTTGCGGCAGGCCGGTGTCGGCGAACTCGCTGGTCGGGCCTTCCATCTTGCCGATCATCGCGCGGGCGTCGCGGGTCGCGGCCTTGAGCTCGGCGGCGGCGTCGCTGAGCTCGGCCAGGGTGCGGCGACCGTCGCCGTCCACCAGACCCTTGGTCGTGCGGCTCAGCTCGCTGATCTCGTTGGCGGCCGCGTCGATGCTTTGCAGCGCCTTCTGGGCGTCGGCGATGATTTCCTTGCGTTCCCGCGCCTCGGCCGTGATCGCCTGGACGTCATTGAGGGCGGCGCTGAAGGTCTTCACGTTCTCGTCCGACAGCACCAGGTTGACCCGGTCCAGCGCCTCGATGGTCCGGGTCAGCACCGTGCCGCCGCCCTGCAGCAGGTCCGACAGGGTGCTGCGCTGGGTGTGGATGACCGGGATGACGTTCTCCGGGACCGTGTCCTTGAGCAGGCGCTTGGTCGCGGTGCCGGCGGTGATCTGGATGAAGTTGACGCCGGTGATGCCCTGCGGCTCCAGGGTGGCGACCGAGTCCTCGCGGATCGGCACGTCCGAGGTCACGCGTGTCTCGGCGATGACCCGGTTGGGATCGCGCTTGTCGAGCGAGATCTTGGTCACCTCGCCGACCTTGATGCCGTTGAAGTGCACTTCGCCGCCTTCCGACAGCCCGTTGACCGGCCCGACGAACAGCACGTTGTAGACATCGTAGTCGCTGTTCACCTGCAGGCGCGCCAGCCAGACGATGAACACGACCATCCCGATCACAAGCGCGAGGGAGGCGACACCCACGAGGGCGTAATTGGCGTTTCGTTCCATCAGACGCTCGGCCCCGTCCTTTTGTGCGACTCGGCTGCGGCCCGACCTCGCGGACCCAGGAAGTATTCCTGAATCCAGGGGTGATCGGAATGCTCCAGTTCCTTTACCGGCGCGACGGCGACGACCTTCTTGTCGGCGAGCACGGCCACGCGGGTGGTGATGGCGTAGAGGGTGTCCAGATCGTGGGTGATCATGAACACCGTCAGATTGAGGCTCGACGACAGGTCGGCGATCAGCTCGTCGAAGGCGGCGGCCCCGATCGGGTCGAGGCCGGCGGTCGGCTCGTCGAGAAACAGCAGCTGCGGGTCCAGCGCCAGCGCCCGGGCCAGGGCCGCGCGCTTGATCATCCCGCCCGACAGTTCCGAAGGATGCAGCGCGCCCGCCCGGGGCGGCAGACCGGAGAGGGCGATCTTCAGGTCCGCCAGCTCGTAGATCTCGGCCTTCGACAGCCGGGTGTGCTCGAACAGCGGCGCGGCGACGTTCTCGCGGATGGTCAGGGATGAGAACAGCGCGCCCTGCTGGAACAGGACGCCCCAGCGGCGCTCGATCGCCGTCCAGTTCTTGCGGGTGGCGGTGTCGATGTCCTGGCCGAACAGCCGCACCGTGCCGCCGTCAGGAGCCTTCAGGCCGATGATGGTGTTCATCAGCACGGACTTGCCCGAGCCCGAACCGCCGACCACCGCCAGGACTTCGCCGCGGTTGACCGTCAGGTTGAGATCCTCGTGGATCACGTGATCGCCGAACTGCGACCGCAGGCCGATGATCTCGATCGGCGAGGCCTCGGTGTCGTTCTCGTCGACCAGGCCGCTCATACGTCAAGCTTCATGTAGAGGACCGCGAACACGGCATCGATGACGATGATGGTGAAGATCGCCTGGACCACGGCCGAGGTGACGCGCTGGCCCAGCGAGATGACGTCGCCGCCGACCTGCATGCCCTGGCGCGCGCCGATGGTGGCGATCACCGCGGCCATGATCGGGGCCTTGGAAATGCCGACCCAGAAGTGGGTCGCGCCGACGTTGTCGACGATGCGCTGCAGGAAGAAGGTCGGCGACAGGTCGAGCAGGTTCCAGGTGACGATCATCCCGCCGGCCATGCCGGACAGGTCGGCCACGAAGGTCAGCAGCGGCATCATCAGCAGGAGGGCGATGAACCGGGGCAGGACCAGCGCGTCGAACGGATCGACGCCCATGACCTGCATCGCGTCGATCTCCTGACGCATCTTCATCGCGCCGATCTCGGCGGCGAAGGCCGAGGCCGAGCGGCCGGCGATCAGAACTGCGGTGATGACGATGCCGAACTCGCGCAGCACCGCGATGCCGATGGTCTCGACCACGAACACCGTCGCGCCGAAGTCCTGCAGGGTGTTGATGCCGATCAGCGCGACCACCGCGCCGATGAAGGCCGTGCCGGTGGCCACGATCGGCAGGGCGTCGAGGCCGGCGCGTTCGCACTGGGCGAAGATCGGCGCCCAGCGGATCCTGGAAGGGTTGGCCAGGCCGCGCAGCACCGACATGGTCAGGCGGCCGATGAAGGCGAAGGTGCCGATGACCTCGTCGATGATGTTGAACACGCCCTGGCCGACCCGCACCAGCAGGTCGTACAGGCCGTGCCGCTGCACATGCGGGGTCGGCTCGGCCTCGATGGCGGCGGCGACGAGGTCCAGCAGGCGGCGGGTCTCGGCCCGGGCGAGGATCTCGCCCTTCACCGCCAGGCCGTCGATGGCCTTGAGGATCGCATAGGCGCCTGCCGTGTCGCAGCGGCGCATGCTGTTGAGGTCGACGGTCAGCGCCTTGGACCCGTGCAGCAGGTCGATCAGCCGGTTGTCGGCGTCGCCCATGCCCTCGGCGGTCCAGTCGCCGGTCAGAACCACCGTCGCGCCCTGGTCGCCCTGCTGCAGCGTATAGTCGGCGGGCTTGCTCATGCAGGGATCGCGGGGTTTCCTTCGGTCAGGGGCAACCTGACATGCGTTCTGGCCAACGCAAAGCGCCCGTAAGCGTTGCGTGCGATTGTGTTGCGCCATCTGTTGCGCGAGGCTGACACCTGAACAAGGGGGGCGACCATGGCCTACGGGATGGACGACCGGGCGAGCGGGCTGACGGTCGGCTGGGCGCGCATCGGGACCGGCCTGACGCAGGGGCTGGCGCTATGGGCCCTGACCGAGATCATCGACGGCAAGGCGGGCTTGAGCGCCAACCCTGTCCTGCTCGGCGCGCTGGAGGCGGTGGCTGTGTTCGCGCCCTTCGTGGTGCTGGCCGGACTCGCGGACATGCGCCGCCGGACCCTGGTGCTCTGGGGCGTGGCCGCGGCCGTTGTTCTGGCGGCGCTCGGCGCGCACGACATCGGCCGGCGCGTAGCCCAGACGGGCGCCCAGTGGCTGGCGCCCGAGACGCTGGCCTTCCTCGCCGCGGCCCTGTTCATCGCCCACCATCTGGTCGCGGGAGCGGACGCCGACCGCAAGCCGATCGCCCGCTTCGCCACCTATTTCGACCTGGCCTGGAAGCACGGCGTGCAGCTGGCCATGTCGGCCGGCTTCGTCGGGGTGTTCTGGATCGTACTGTTCCTCGGCGGGGCGCTGTTCAAGCTGATCGGCATCACCCTGATCGCCGATGTCATCGACAAGCCGTGGTTCGCCTTCCCGGCGACGGGCACGATGTTCGCCGCCGCCGTGCAGCTGACGGACGTGCGCCACGGCCTGATCCGCGGCATCCGCACGGTGGCCCTGACCCTGCTGTCCTGGCTGCTGCCGGTGCTGGTGGTGCTGGTCGGGGCCTTCATGGCCTCGCTGCCGTTCACCGGACTGGAGCCGCTGTGGAAGACGAAGAGCGCCGCGGCGATCCTGCTCAGCGCCGCGGCGATCATGGTCATCCTGATCAACGCCGCCTACCAGGACGGCGAACCGGACGAGCCGACGCCCCTGGTGCTGCGCTGGGCGGCGCGCGCCGGCGGCCTGCTGCTGGTCCCGCTGGTGGCGGTGGCGGCCTACGCCGTCTGGCTGCGGGTCGGCCAGTACGGCCTGACGCCGGACCGGATCATCGCCACGGCCTGCGTCATCGCCGGCGTCTGCTACGCGATCGGCTACAGCGTCGCGGCGGTCTTGCCGGGCGCCTGGATGAAGCCGCTGGAGCTGACCAACATCGTCACGGCGTTCGTCGTGGTCGGCCTGATCCTGGCGCTGTTCTCGCCGCTGGCCGACCCGGCGCGGCTGTCGGTGGACGACCAGATGGCCCGTATCGCCGCCGGCCGGCTGGCGCCCGACAAGGTCGACTACCGGTTCCTGCGGTTCGAGAGCGAGCGCTACGGGCTGGCGGCGCTGAAGACGCTGAAGGCGAAGGGCGGGCCGGTCGGCAAGCGGGCGGGTGAGGCGCTGGCGGCGTCTGATCGCAGTCGTCTCGCCGGCCCCCCCGCCGCCGAGGCGGCAGCGCTTCAGATTCAGGTCGCGCCCAAAGGCAAGATACTGCCACCCGGGTTTGTCGCGATCCGGGGGGCTGAGCGGGACGGCGGGCTTTCGAGTTGCCTGGACCGCAGCAAGCCCTGCCAGGCGTTGTTGCTGGACCTCAATGACGATGGCGTCGACGAAGTGGTGCTGAACGTCGGCTACGCCTTGATCGTGTCGTCAGCCGATGGATCGGGCGCGTGGCGGCAAGTCGGGCAATTTTCCCCGGTTTGCCCGGACCTGGACGCATCCCTGCGAGACGGCAAGGTCCAGGCCGCGCCGTCGCGCTGGCGCGACCTGGTCATCGACGGTCGCGTCATCGGGCTGAACCGGGACGATGAAGGCTGTGTTGCGAAAGAGGCCGCTCCGCGCGCGCCCTGAGCGGCGCGCGCGTCGATCACCCCTTCTTCGCCAAGGCTGCGAAGGGCATTCGGCTTCGATTGAAGGCGAAGGGCTTGTTCTGCGAAGCCCGGAGGGCGAAGCAGAATGGTGGATGCGACAGGGATTGAACCTGTGACCCCCTCGGTGTGAACGAGGTGCTCTCCCGCTGAGCTACGCATCCGCTCCGGGGCTGTCCGCCCGGGAGGCGGCGTCTATAGCGACTCGTCCGCGGTCCGGCAAGACGCTGCGATATCGGCCGCCACCTGGGCCAGGCCGTCGTAGTGGCTGATCACCGCATCGCCGCCCAGTTCGGCCGGCGGCAGGTCGTTGTAGCCGAAGGTGCAGATCACGCAGGGGACGCCCGCCGCCTTCGCCGCGCCGACATCCGGCGAGGCGTCGCCGACCAGCATCGCCTTCGCCGGATCGCCACCGGCGCGCGCGATCGCCTCCAGCAGCGGCGCGGGATCGGGCTTCTGCACCGGCAGGGTGTCGCCGCCGACGATGGCGTCGAACAGGCGGGTCATGTCCAGTTCGTCCAGCAGCAGGCGGGCCAGGCCCTCCGGCTTGTTGGTGCAGACCGCCAGCCTCGCGCCGCGCGCCTGCAGGGCGTCCAGGGCCTCCAGGCAACCGGGGAAGGGGCGGCTCTCCTGTGCGATGCGGGCCCGGTAGACTTCGACGATCCGCGGCCGCAGCTGCGCGATCTGCTCTTCGGTGATGGTCATGTCGGCCATCGCGTAGGCGCGGATCAACATGCCCCGCAGGCCGTGGCCGACAAGCTGCCGCACGGCGGTCATCGGCGCCGGCGCCATGCCCTGCTCGACGAGGATGACGTTCAGGGCGCCGACGAGGTCGTGGGCGGTCTCGACCAGGGTGCCGTCGAGGTCGAAGGCGATGGTCCAGCCGGAGAGGGGTTTGCTCGGGTCATGCATCGTCAGAGGCTTTCGGGTAAAGCTCACCGGATTGCAACGTCACGAGTCGAACCGATGAGCCAGCGCGCCGCGGTGATCATGGCCGCCGGCCAGGGCACCCGCATGAAATCCCCGACGCCGAAGGTCCTGCACAGGATCGGCGG
>CANJYY010000097.1 GCA_947479185.1 Caulobacteraceae bacterium | reverse complement strand
CCGGCGTTCGGCGACGCCCTGCCCGTGACCGACGCGCCAGCGGTGCTGGCCTTCCTCGCGCGCCGCCGGTCGGCCTCGGCCCTGTCGCTGCACGCGCCCGGGCCGACCGACGCCGAGTTGACCGACCTGCTGACCCTGGCGGCGCGGGTGCCAGACCACGGCAAGCTGGCCCCCTGGCGGTTCATCATCCTCAAGGGCGACGCCAAGGCGGTGCTGGCCGGGCGACTAGAGGCTATCGCCGCCTCCCGGTCCGACGGGCCGAAGCTGGTCGCCAAGCTCGGCAAGCTGAAGGCGCCGCCACTCGGCGTGGCCGTGATCTCGCGCACCGCGCCGGGCGACATTCCGGCCTGGGAACAGCTGCTGTCGGCCGGGGCGGTCTGCACCACCCTGCTCTATGCGGCCACGGCCATGGGCTACGGCGCCAACTGGATCACCGACTGGTACGCCTATGATCCGGAGGCCCGCACGGCCCTGGGCCTGGCCGCCGACGAGCAGGTCGCCGGCTTCGTGTTCATCGGAACAGCCGCCGAGCCGCCGCAAGAGCGGGTGCGGCCGGACGTGAGCGCGCTGACGACGGTCTGGAAGCCATGAGCAGCCCCCTGGTCAGGGCCAGCGACGGGGTCGCCTTCGAAGATGGACCTGATCGCGGCCGGGTGCTGGTTTTCGGCGCCGATACCGGCGGACAGCATTCCTTGATGGAATATCGGGTCGCGGCGAGCGAGGCCGTCGACCAGACCGATCTCCCCAACTTTGGCGCTCACCGCCACGACGATATCGAAGAGACCTTCCTGGTCCGCAGCGGAACACTCCGTTTCCTCCTGGGCGAGGAAGAGCTCGATCTGACCGCGGGCGACCTGGTGAGAGTGCCGCCTGGCACGCGGCACGGGTACGTCAATCTGTCCGGCGAACCGGTGGATCTGCTGGTCGCGTTTCACCCGGGCGGCTTCGAGACGCTGTTCATCACCCACCGGTCTGACCAGTCTCCACCTCCAGAGCCGAACGGCTTTGTCGAGGAGGCGCGGCGCCGGTTCGCGTCGGTGTTCGAAGACTAGCCCCGTCCGCGATAGGGCGCGACGCCCTGGTCGGGGACCCAGAGCCCCTCGGGCGCCGAGCCCGTCTGCCAGAACACATCGATCGGGATGCCGCCGCGCGGATACCAGTAGCCGCCGATGCGCAGCCAGCGCGGTTGCGACACCTCGACGATCTTGCGGCCGATCGACACCGTGCAGTCCTCGTGGAACGCCCCGTGATTGCGGAAGGCGCCCAGATAGAGCTTCAGCGACTTGGATTCGATCAGCCAGTCGCCCGGCGCGTAGTCGATGACCAGGTGGGCGAAGTCCGGCTGGCCCGTCACCGGGCACAGCGAGGTGAACTCCGGCGCCACGAAGCGGGCGAGGTACAGGGTGTCGCTCTGGGGATTTGGCACACGCTCAAGGACCGCGTCCTCGGGACGGGAGGGCGCTTCGACGGCCTGACCCAGCTGGGTGAGATTGAGTTCGCTCATGGCCAGCGGATGTAGACCTCCGCCCGGAGCGCGACAAGGCCGCCGCCCCGCGCTATCAGACCGCAAAACAGGTTCAGGGAGATGACCATGGCGGGCAGGGATTTCGAGGGTTTCGTGGTGCTGGTCACCGGAGGCTCGACCGGCCTCGGCCGCGCCATCGCCGTGGAGACCGCCTCGCGCGGCGCGGCGGCCGTGATCATCAACTACGCCTCCAGCCAGGCCGAGGCCGAGGAAACCGCCCGTCTGTGCGAGGCTGAGGGCGCCAAGGCGGTGCTGGTCCAGGGCGATGTCGGCGAAGACGCCGACTGCCGGCGGATCGCGGCGGCCGCCGAGCCGTTCGGCCGGATCGACGCGCTGTTCAACAACGCCGGGATCACCAAGTTCGCCCCCAATCATGGCGACCTGGACGCGGTCGACGCCGACGACTTCCTGCGGCTCTATCGCGTCAATGTGGTCGGCGCCTTCCAGATGGTGCGGGCCGCCCGCGCCCTGCTCGAGGCCGCGCCGCAGCCGGGCGCGGTGGTCAACACCGCCTCGATCGCCGGGGTGACCGGCATCGGTTCCTCGGTGCCCTATGCGGCGTCCAAGGGCGCGATGACGACCATGACCCTGTCGCTGGCCCGGGGCCTCGCGCCGAAGATCCGCGTCAACGCCATCTGCCCGGGCTTCATCGACACGCCCTGGTTCGGCAAGGCCATGCCGGACGACCGCATCGAGCGCATGCGCCAGGGGGTGATCAACTCCACGCCGCTGCAAGCCGCGTCGACCGCCGAGGACATCGCCGGGGCCGCCGTGTTCCTCGCCTCGCCGGCCGCGCGCCATGTCACCGGCGAGACCCTGCTGGCCGATGCCGGCACGCACCTGGGCTTCGCCTCGCTGTCGATGCGTTGATCCTTAGGCGTCCCTTATGCGGGAATCGGATATTTCGCATTGCGGTGAAAAAGCGGACCTGAGATGCAGTCGGCGCCCATAAATCGGGCGAATGCCGGTTGCAGCGCACAATTTGCCACCACCCTGACGCCTGTTGGGCCAATTTGGCCCTGCGCCGTTAGGGCGGCGGGAACGCTTCGACCACTCTCAACCTGCTCATGCCGTGCGGCGGAGCGACGTTGGCCTCACGACAAAAGCGCGGGGGTCGGCGCCATCAAAAAGGGGATAGCGATGAAAGCTCTTAAACTTGCTCTTTGCGCCGCCGCGGCGTCGTTCGCCATGGCCGGTGCGGCCCATGCCGAAGGTCCGACGGTGTCGTTCAACCTCGGCCTGACGTCCGACTACACGTTCCGCGGCGTGAGCCAGACGGACGAGAGCGTGGCCCTCCAGGGCGGCGTGGACGTCTCCAGCGGCCTGTTCTACGGCGGCCTGTGGGCCTCGAACGTCGACTTCTACGACAGCACGGACGTCGAAATCGACGCCTACGTCGGCGTGAAGCCGACCGCCGGCCCGGTCACCTTCGACCTCGGCGCGATCTACTACGGCTACATCAACGCGCCGAGCGCCTCTGACTACGCCTTCTGGGAATTCAAGGCCGCCGCCTCCGTGCCCGCCGGCCCGTTCACGCTCGGCGTCGCCGCCTTCTACTCGCCGGAGTTCTTCGGCGGCGTGGGTGACTCGCTGTATTACGAAGCCAACGCCTCGGTTTCGCCGGCTGACAAGTGGACCGTCACGGCCGCCGTCGGCAAGCAGACGCTGAACGACTTCAGCGCCCTGGACTACACCACCTACAACATCGGCGTGGGCTACGCGTTCACCGACAAGATCTCCGGTGACCTGCGCTTCCACGACAGCGACCTGGGCTGCGGCGCCATCTGCGACAGCCGCGTTGTCCTGTCGCTGAAGGCCACCCTGCCCTAGTCGACCGATACCGAGCGGGCCCCGCTTCCCGGGGCCTCTCACGGAAAGCCGTCGCGGTTCGCCGCGGCGGCTTTTTCGTGTCCGGTCGCGGACACAGAAAAGGGCGCGCCTCGCGGCGCGCCCTGATCATCTGGTGGGGACGGTGGGACTCGAACCCACACGCCTTGCGGCCGCGGATTTTAAGTCCGCTGCGTATACCGGTTCCGCCACGTCCCCTCGACTGGAGCCCCGAGGCCGCGCCCGACTTCGGCCCCGGCGGAACCCGCGACCGGCGTCGCTAGTTGCCCATCACCGAGTCCTTCGGGTTGCTTCGGGCCAGGCCGTCTTCCATGGCCCGGGCGGAAGCCTCCCGGGCGGCGTCGCGCTGGGCGACGGTCATGCAGACCTTCTGCGGGCGATTGGAGCCAACCACATGCTCGCGCTTGCAGATCAGCCGGTTGGG
This sequence comes from Caulobacteraceae bacterium, assembly GCA_947479185.1. Lineage (GTDB taxonomy): Bacteria > Pseudomonadota > Alphaproteobacteria > Caulobacterales > Caulobacteraceae > Caulobacter. The sequence continues at coordinate 4,451 of CANJYY010000097.1, read as the reverse complement.
ATCGTCCATGGCCGGCTTGGCCGCCGGCGTCGTCGCGGCGGGTGCGGGGGCGGCCGCGGGGGCCGGCGACTCTTCACCCGCCTGGGCGACGGGCGCGAAGGCCACGGCGCCGGCGGCGGCCAGGATAGCGAGGGACAAACAGCGCATGACGCGACCTCTTACACAACTGAAGCGATTGCGCGCAAAATGGACAGCCCTAACCTTGGGTGTCAAGTAACGTCAGGCCGTTGATGCCGGCCTCGCGCAGGGCCGCCGTCAGTTCGCCCAGAGTCGCCTCGACCTCGGCCGGATCGCGCCCGCGAATGACCAGATTCGAGCCATAGCCCTCGTTGGAGAAGAACGGATAGCTGCCCAGCGACAGGGTCGGGTGAGCCTTGGCCACGGCCTCCAGCGGCGCGGCGATGTTGCCCTCTCCGGAGCCATCAACGCGCAGGGTGCGGGCGATCACCACCGCCCCGCCCTTCAGCCGCGGCCCGACGTCCTCGAGCATGCCGCGCATGATCGAGGGCACGCCGGCCAGAACGAAGACATTCTCGATCTGGAAGCCGGGGGGGCCCTGCACCGGGTTCTTCACCAGGCTGCCACCCTCGGGCACCCGGGCCATGCGCCGGCGGGCGGCGTTCAGCTCGCTCTTCCAGCGCGATTCCATCATGGCGATGATCTCGGGGTGTTCGTAGAGCGCCACGCCAAAGGCCTTGGCCACGCAGTCGGCGGTGATGTCGTCGTGCGTCGGGCCGATGCCGCCGGTGGTGATGACGTAGTCGTACTTGGCCCGCAGATGGTTCAGCGCGGTGACGATCTCGTCCTCGTCGTCGGGCACCACCCGCGCCTCGGCCAGGTCGACGCCGTAGGTCCCGATGTATTTCGCGATCGCCGACAGGTTGGTGTCCTGCGTGCGGCCCGACAGGATCTCGTCGCCGATGATCATGACGGCGGCTGTGACTCGGTCCTGGCTCATCGGAAACTCCGCTTCGCTCCGCATACGCGGGGCTCATGATCTAATAGCGCCTGGCGCCGGGTTGTCAGAAAAAAAGCCTGCCCCCGTCGTTGCGGGGACAGAGAGTACCTAGATCGATCCGGTCAGACTTCCATCCCCGTCGTTCGCGCCCATCGTGCTTCCGGTGACAGCGCGCATTCAGCATCGACATCCGCCGCCGGACATGGCGCAGTTCGCTTGACGCCCCGATACCGATGCCGCGATCCTCGCCGGCGACGGGGATGGAGTCCGCGATGCTGGAATACTCGGTTTCCGCCCGCCGGATCGACGCTCACGGCAGCGAGGCGCGGACCAAGGACGCGATGATCGTGCTCGACACCGATGTGAAGGGCCGTCCCGACGCCTTCAATCCCGCCGAACTGTTCCTGGCGGCCATCTCCGCCTGCATGATCAAGGGCATAGAGCGGGTCACGCCGATGCTGCAGTTCGAGCTGCGCGGGGTCGAGGTCCGGCTGCGGGGCGTGCGGCAGGACAGCCCGCCGAAGCTGATCTCCGTGGACTACGACCTGATCGTCGACACCGACGAGAGCGATCAGCGCCTCGAACTCCTCCACACCAACGTCCGCAAGTACGGCACGATCTACAACACCGTCGCCGAAGCCACCGCGCTCACCGGCACGATCTGCCGCGCCCCGGCGGCCTGAAGCAGGGCCGCGCCACGATGAACTTCTCCTCCCCGCTCGCGCACGGCCGGCTGGTCAGCCGCTACAAGCGGTTCTTCGCCGATGTCCTGCTCGACGACGGGACGCCGGTCACCGCCCACTGCCCCAACCCGGGCGCCATGCTGGGCCTGAACCAGCCGGGACTGGGGTGCTGGGTCTCGCGGTCGGACGATCCCAAACGCAAGCTGGCCTGGACCCTGGAGCTGGTCGAGGCGGACGGCGGACTGGTGGGCGTCAACACCCTGCTGCCCAACCGTCTGGTCGCCGAGGCGCTGGCGGCCGACGCGATTCCTGAACTGACCGGCTACGCGACCCATCGGCGCGAAGTGAAATATGGCGACAACAGCCGGGTCGACTTCCTGCTGACGGCCGACGACCGGCCGCCCTGCTGGCTGGAGATCAAGAACGTCCATCTGTCGCGCACGCCGGGCCTGGCCGAGTTCCCTGACTGCGTCGCGGCCCGCTCGACGAAGCACCTGCGGGAGCTGGAGGCGATGGTCGCGGCCGGTGACCGGGCGGTGGCCCTGTTCGTGGTTCAGCGCATAGACTGCACCGCCTTCAGCGCCTGCGCCGAGCTTGATCCAGCCTTCGCACGCGGACTGGACCAGGCGGCCGGCTCGGGGGTTGAGGTGCTGGTCTATCGTTGCGCCGTGGAACCCCACGCGGTGGCGATCGCCGATCGAATAGCGTGGAGGGGACAATGAACGACGGCTGGAACGACTCCGCCGACGCCTGGCTGGCCAGCCTGGGGGACCAAGGCGACTTCTCACGGCGGTTCGTGCTGGACGCGCCGATGATGGAGCAGGCGCTGATCGGCGCACCCCGCCGGGCGCTGGACGTCGGCTGTGGTGAAGGTCGCTTCTGCCGGATGCTGGCGGCGCGCGGCGTGGAAGCCGTCGGGATCGACCCCACCCCTGCCCTGCTGGACAGCGCCAGGGCACTGGATCCCGCCGGGGACTACCGGGAGGGCCGGGCCGAGACGCTGGACTTCGAGGACGGGACGTTCGACCTGGTGGTCAGCTACCTGACGCTGATCGACATTCCCGATATCCGCGCCGCCATCCCCGAGATGGTTCGGGTGCTCAAGCCTGGCGGCCGGCTGCTGATCGCCAACCTGACGTCGTTCAACACCGCCGGCCTGGGCGGTCTGGGCTGGATTCGCACCGCGAACGGCAAGCCCGCCTACGCCTTCGACCGCTACCTTGAAGAGCGCGTTGAGTGGATCACCTGGGCGGGGATCAAGATCCGGAACTGGCACCGCCCGCTGGAGACCTACATGTCCCTCCTGCTGGCCCAGGGCCTGATCCTGAAGACTTTCGCGGAGCCCACGCCGCACGGCGGCGATCCCGCCACCGCCGACAAGTACCGGCGGGCGCCGTGGCTGATGATGATGGCCTGGGAGAAGCCTGCGGACACGGCGGCCCCCGCCGGTTGAACTTCTGTGCTATGACGACGACATAAGCCCTTCAAGCACACGTATCGTCCGCCGCAGTTCTTCGCGGGCGAGAGGACCCTTTGATGACCTCCACCGACACCATCTCGGATGCGGAATACCGCACGGGCGAGATTCGCGTTCACGGCCCCGAGGGCTTCGAAGGCATGCGCAAGGCCGGCCGGCTGGCCGCTGAATGCCTCGACATGCTGATCCCGCACGTGGTCCCCGGCGTGTCCACGGCGGAACTGGACCGGCTGTCGCGCGAGTTCGTGCTCGACAACGGCGGCCTGCCCGCCTGCCTCGGCTACCGGGGCTACATGCACACCGTGTGCATCTCGACCAACCATGTGGTCTGCCACGGCATCCCCAGCGACCGCGCCCTGCGCGAGGGCGACATCGCCAACATCGACGTCACCGTCATCGTCGACGGCTGGCACGGCGACACCAGCCGCATGTACGGCGTCGGCGAGGTCTCGCCCCGCGCCCGCCGGCTGGTCGACGTGACCTATGAGGGCATGGCCCGCGGCCTGGCCGCCATCAAGCCGGGCAATACGTTCGGCGACATCGGTCACGCCATCCAGAAATACGTCGAATCCATGCGCTGTTCAGTGGTGCGCGACTTCTGCGGCCACGGCGTGGGCCGGGTGTTCCACGACAGCCCCAACGTGCTGCACTTCGGCCGCCCCGGCGAAGGGCCGGTGCTGAAGGAAGGCATGTTCTTTACCGTCGAGCCGATGGTGAACCTCGGCCGGCCGCAGGTGAAGGTGCTGAGCGACGGCTGGACGGCGGTCACCCGCGACAAGTCCCTCTCGGCCCAGTGCGAGCACAGCTGCGGGGTGACCGCCGACGGCGTCGAGCTTTTCACCGCCTCCCCCGCCGGCCTGTTCAAGCCGGCGATCCAGGGCGAAGGCTAGACGCCGGCGGCCTTGCGCAAGGCGGCGTTGATCCGACCCTGCCAGCCCGGGCCGCTGCTCCGAAAGATATTGAGCACGTCCGCGTCGAGGCGGAGCGTGACCTGCTGTTTGACGTTCGCCGATCGCGGTCGGCCACGAAGCACCGGGACACCGTTCCGGTAAAGGACCGCTTCCTCGAAGAAAGCGTCGGGCAACTCAGGAATTTCCTCGTAGGCCGCCGCATCCGGCTCGGTGGCGTCAATCATCGCCAAATTGCTTTTCCAGCCTGGCTCGTTCTCGGGCATTCGCCTTCCTCATCGAGATAACGTGACGCGCATCGCCACGGGGCGTCCAGACCAGGATGACAAGGCGGTCAGCCAGCCATCCCGCCGTCACGATCCGTCGTTCGCCGTAGTCGAACCGATCATCAATCCAATGCACACTTGGGCCTTTGAAGACCCGTG
>CANJYY010000096.1 GCA_947479185.1 Caulobacteraceae bacterium | reverse complement strand
GGCCTCTGCGCCGAGCGCTGTCCGACGGGCGCCTGGGACATGCAGAAGTTCGTCATCGAAATGACCCACGCCGGCGGGGGGTGCTCGAAATGACCCGTCAGATCCAGGCCACGAACGACTTCGTGGTCAAGTTCGCCAACGTCAACGGCTCGGGCTCGGCCTCGGCCAACGGCCTGTTCGTCAAGGCGATCCTGCGCATGGGCGTGGCCGTGGCGGCCCGCAACATCTTCCCCTCGAACATCCAGGGCCTGCCGACCTGGTACGAGATCCGCGTCAGCGGCAACGGCTGGCTCGGCCGCCGGGGCGGCGTCGACCTGATGGTCGCCATGAACCCGCAGACCTGGGACCGCGACATCGCCGAGATCGATAGCGGCGGCTACCTGTTCTACGACTCGACCAAGCCGATGCCGGCCAGCAAGTTCCGCGATGACATCACCGTCGTCGGCATCCCGCTGACCGCCCTGTGCAACGCGGCCTATGTCGAGCCGTCCAAGCGCAAGGTGCTGAAGAACATCATCTATCTCGGCGCCCTGACCTATCTGCTCGGCATCGAGCAGGATGTGGTCGAGGCTCTGCTGGCCGAGGAGTATGCCTCCAAGCCGGCGCTGATCCCGGCCAACATCGAGGCCATGAGCATCGGCTTCAACCATGCGAAGGCCAATCTGAAGCCGCTCGGCCTGCAGCTGAAGCGCGCCGACGCCGTGGGTGACCGCATCTTCGTCGACGGCAACACCGCCGCCGCCCTCGGCGCGGTCTACGGCGGGGCCACGGTCTGCGCCTGGTATCCGATCACGCCCTCGACCTCGGTGGCCGAAGGCTTCACCGACTACTGCAAGAAGCTGCGCCACGACCCCGAGACCGGCGAGGCGCGCTACGCCATCGTCCAGGCCGAGGACGAAATCGCCTCGATCGGCATCGTCGTCGGCGCCGGCTGGAACGGTTCGCGGGCCTTCACCTGCACCTCCGGCCCCGGCGTTTCACTGATGCAGGAGTTCATCGGCCTTTCCTACTTCGCCGAGATTCCCGCGGTGATCTTCGACGTGCAGCGCGGCGGTCCCTCGACGGGCATGCCGACCCGCACCCAGCAGTCGGACATCCTCTCGGCGGCCTACGCCAGCCACGGCGACACCAAGCACGTCCTGCTGCTGCCGGAAGGCCCGAACGAATGCTTCGAGTTCGGGGCCCAGGCCTTCGACCTCGCCGACCGGCTGCAGACGATGATCTTCGTCATGCTCGACCTCGACATGGGCATGAACGAGTGGCTGATCGAGCCCTTCAAGTGGGATGACAGCAAGGTCCTCGACCACGGCAAGGTGATGACCGCCGACATGCTCGAGGCGGGCGCCGACTTCGGCCGCTACAAGGACGTCGACGGCGACGGCATTCCCTGGCGCACCCTGCCGGCGACCCATCCGTCGAAGGGCGCCTACTTCACCCGCGGCACCTCGCGCGACCCCTACGCCCGCTACAGCGAGGAGGGGGCCGTCTATGTCGACAACATGGAGCGGCTGCTGCGCAAGTTCGAGACGGCCAAGTCGCTCGTGCCCGGCCCGATCCTGAAGAAGGCCAGCAAGCAGACCGCCTACGGCGTGATCTATTACGGCTCGACCTCGCCGGCGATGGACGAGGCCCTGGCCACGCTTGAAGCCAGGGGCCTGCAGGTCGACGCCCTGCGCGTGCGCGCCTTCCCGTTCGCGGGCGAGGTGTTCGACTTCATCGCCGGCCATGAGCTGGTGTTCGTGGTCGAGCAGAACCGCGACGCCCAGCTGCGCGCGCTGCTGATCAACGAAGGCGGCGTCGATCCGGCGCGGCTGGTGAAGGTTCTCAACTACGACGGCTCGCCGATCACGGCGCGCTTCATCCAGGCCGAGCTGGCCAAAGGCATGGGCGCGGTCGATGTGAACGCCGCCGGGGAGATGGCCCAATGACCTACATCGTCAAGCCGCAGTTCCATCACCCGTCCCTGACGACCAACAAGCTGGGCTTCACCCGCCGCGACTACGAGGGCCGGGTCTCGACCCTGTGCGCCGGCTGCGGCCACGACTCGATCAGCGCCGCCATCGTCCAGGCCTGTTTCGAGATCGATCTGGAGCCGCACCGCCTGGCCAAGCTGTCGGGCATCGGCTGCTCGTCCAAGACGCCGGACTACTTCCTCAGCGCCAGCCACGGCTTCAACACCGTGCACGGCCGCATGCCGTCGGTGCTGACCGGCGCGAACCTGGCCAACCGCGAGCTGATCTACCTCGGCGTCTCCGGCGACGGCGACAGCGCCTCGATCGGCCTGGGCCAGTTCGCCCATGCCATGCGGCGCGGGGTCAACATGGCCTATATCGTCGAGAACAATGGCGTGTACGGGCTGACCAAGGGCCAGTTCTCGGCCACCGCCGACAAGGGCAGCAAGTCCAAGAAGGGCGTGGTCAACTCCGACAGCGGCATCGACCTGGTCGCCCTGGCCCTGCAGCTGGGCGCGACCTTCGTCGGCCGCAGCTTCTCGGGCGACAAGGAGCAGCTGGTGCCGCTGATCAAGGCGGCCCTGACCCACAAGGGCGCGGCCTTCATCGACGTGCTGAGCCCCTGCATCGCCTTCAACAACCACAAGGGCTCGACCAAGAGCTTCGACTGGGTGCGCGAGCACAACGAGGCGGTCAACAAGCTCGACGTGCTGCTCGGCCGGGCGCCGATCACCACTTCCTACGAGCCCGGCTCGCTGGTCGAGGTGGCGCAGCACGACGGCTCGACCCTGATGCTGCGCAAGGTGGCCCACGACTACGACGCGACCGACCGGGTCAAGGCGATGACCTATCTGCAGGAGCGCCAGGCCGTCGGCGAGATCGTCACCGGCCTGCTCTATGTCGATCCGGAGGCCGAGGACCTGCACGACGCGCTGAACACCGTGCACCGCCCGCTGAACGGCCTGTCGAACAGCGAACTGACCCCGGGGTCCGGCGCGCTGGACAAGATCAACGCCGCGCTGCGGTAGGGAAGCTCTTCCTCTCCCAAGAGGGAGAGGAAGACCTAGACCAGCTCCGCCACCAGCTCATCAAGGCTGACCGAGCAGAAGGCGATCGAGCTGTCGGCGACGCCGTAGGGGATGACCAGCCGCCGGCCGATGGCCAGGGCCCCGCAGCTGTAGACCACGTTCGGCACATAGCCCTCCCGGTTCTCGTCGGACGGCGAGATCAGCGGCGTGGTCATCCGGCCGAGCACCTTTGTCGGATGCTCCTTGTCCAGCAGCACCGCGCCGATCGAATATTTGCGCATGGCCCCGACACCGTGGGTCAATAGCAGCCAGCCCTCGTCGATCTCGATCGGCGAGCCGCAGTTGCCCATCTGGACCAGCTCCCAGGGAAAGCGCGGCGAGACGATCCTCTCGCCGCCGCTCCAGTCGAGCAGGTCGTCGGAGCGCAGGAACCAGATGTTCTCTCCGTCCTGCCGGCCGATCATGGCGTACTGGCCGCCGACCTTGCGCGGAAACAGCGCCATGCCCTTGTTGCGCGCCGCCGAGCCGCGCATCGGCAGCAGCTCGAACGTTCGGAAGTCACGCGTGACCATCATCTCCGAGGCGATCGCGGTGCCGCTGTAGGCGGTGTAGGTGCCGTACCAGACCGGCTCGCCGTCCTCGCCGGTGAACCGCACCAGCCGCAGGTCCTCCAGCCCGTTCCGCTGCGCCTGGGTGAAGGGAAAGATCACCGTGCCGGACAGCGAGGCCTCGTCGTAGCGCGTGGCGCAGACCGGCCCCTCGGGGATGCCCTCGGGCGGCGGATCACAGGCGTGGGCGGCCATGGCCACGCGCGGCTCGGGCAGAAGGTGGATGTCGCCGTCCGCCGTGACGATGCCCTCGCGAAAGGCGATCGAGGAGATGTGGCCTTCGCCGACCGCCCGCATCGACAGCACGATCCGCACCGCCCCGCCGACCAGGCCCGACTGGTCCGGGTGGGGCGTGATGCTCGGATTGGTCAGGGCCGCGCTGGCGTAGCTGTACTCATGGCAGAAGTAGGCGCCGATCAGCGCCTTGCGGGTCTCGCGCAGGCCCGATTTCAGGCCGAGCAGGGCCTTGATCTGGGCGTAGCGCTCCAGATGGACGGTGCGCGTCTGCCAGTGCCGGTCGCCGAAGTCGCGGTTGACCAGCGCCAGCTCGGCTTCGCAGGTGCGCATGTCCATCGCCATCACGGCGTCGACGATGCGGCGCGGCCGCGAGACCGTGCCCGGCTTCAGCGGTCCGGGATCTGGAGCGATGTGGAAGGGGCGGATAACGACCCGCGCCGGGTTGGGGGGGAGTCGAAGGTCGCTGTGGAGGAGGTTGGGCATCGTTCAGCGGGCTGGCCTTCTGTTTGGGCTTTGACGGCGGGACGCGGGCCGGGCCGGGCCAGCCGTTCCAGGGTCAACATGGCGCAGGCCGCCAGCTGGAACGACAGCACCGATTCCGCCCCGCGATTGAGGTTGGGGCCGGTCGGGGTGAGTCCGTCGTAGCAGTCGCCGGTGACCGGATCGCCGAGCGCGATGCCCAGATCGTTCCTGCCGAGGAACCAGTCGAACGCTCGTCGCGCCTCGGTCAGCCACCGGGGATCGCCGCTCGCCGCGAAGGCTGCCGCGCAGGCGTCGACGGTGGCGGTCGCCTCCAGCGGCTGCTGGTCGAACGGCGCCTCGACGGTGAAGGGTTGGCCGAAGTTATCCGTGCCGACGGCGCGGAACACGCCATTCATGCCGGTCTGCATGCCGCACAGCCATTCGAGCGACCGCAGGCCCGCCGCCGTAAGGGCCGCGTCGTCGAGCACCTGTCCGGCCCGCAGCAGGGCCTCGGGCAGCCGGGCGTTGTCATAGGTCAGGCCGTCCTCGAACCAGCACCACTCGTCGGTCTCGTTGCCGCCGAGCACGCCCGCGAGGCCGCCGGCCAGTCGTTCGAGCAGGTCCCGCTCATGCCTCAGGCCGGGCTCGGCGCGAACCAGGCTGGCCAGGCCCAGCACGAGGAAGGCGTAGGTGCGGATGGCCGTGAAACTGTCCAGATGCTGGGTGATACGCACCGACAGGTCGCGGGCCCAGCGTCGCAGGGCGGGCGAGCCGGCCTCTGACGCGGTGACCGCCACCGACCACCAGGCGCGGGCGACGCTGTCGTCCGACCCGACATCCTCAAGCCAGGTGCGATCATAGCCCATGAAGTTGCGGAACCTGCCGGCGCCGTCATTCCAGGCGTGCTGCACGAAGGCGGCGTAGGTCTCGGCCAGGGCCTGGGTTTCGGCCGTATTGACCCCGACGCCGCGCAGCCGGTGCATCAGCAGCAGGGCGCGGGCGTTGTCGTCGACGCAGTAGCCGTGGTTGCGGTCCGGAATGTCGTGCACGCTGTGCTGCAGAATGCCGACGCCGTCGGTCATGCGCCGCACGCCGCCGAGGGCGGGGCGGGGCAGTGCCTCGGGCGCGAAGCTGCGCGGTTCGGCGCTGGCCGCGCGGGCGGGCAGGCGGGTCTCGCGGACCTCGGCGAAGGTCTCCAGATAGCGCTCGGCCAGTCGACTCCAGAGGGTCTCGCGCCCCGCTTCCCAGGCGCGCTGACGCAGCGCCGTCATGCGGTCGGGGTCGCCCAGCAGCGCGACGGCCGCCGTCGCCAGGGCGTCGGGCTCGTTGAACGGCGTCAACACGCCCCGATCGTCGGCCAGCAGCTCCTGGGCATGCCAGTAGGGTGTCGAGATCACCGCCTTGCCCAGCGCCACGGCATAGGACAGCGTGCCGGAGGTGATCTGCGCCTCGTTGAGATAGGGGGTGACGTACAGGTCGGCGGCCGACAGCCAGTCGAGCAGCAGCGGCGTGTCGACATACTGGTTGTGGAACCGCACGTGGTCGCCGACGCCCAGCTCGCGGGCCAGGTCGAACAGGCCTTCGCGATAGGCCTCGCCTTCGCGGGCGATCAGGTGGGGATGGGTCGCGCCGAGGATCACATAGAGGGCCGTGGGCCGCGTCCTGACGATCTCGGGCAGCGCCTGGATCACCGTCTCCAGACCCTTGCCCGGCGACAGCAGGCCAAAGGTCAACATGACCTCGTGGCCGTCCAGGCCCAGTCGCGCCTTGGGCTCGGCAGTGTCGAGCAGCGGCCTGTCCGGCGCGCCGTGCGGGATGACGACGATCTTCGAGCCCGGCACATTCCACACGTCAGACAGGATCGCCCGGCCGCGCTCGGCCATGACGACGATGCGCGCCGACCGTTTGATCAGGCGCTCGAACACCCGCCGCTGGTCGGCGTCGGGGTGGGTCAGCACGGTGTGCAGGGTGGTCGTGACCGGGGCTCGCACGGCGTCGAGCATCATCATCAGGTGCTCGCCGGCCGGACCGCCGAACAGGCCGAACTCATGCTGCACGCAGACCGCGTCCGGATTGGCCTCGTTGATCCGCCGGGCGGCCTCAAGATAGTCGGCGGCGCTGTTCTGGCGGACCTGGAACATGACGTCCCGGCCGTAGTCGTATGTCTGGCCTTCGTCTGTCATGGCCACGACCTGACAGTCGAGATCCGGTGTGGCGGTCTTCAGCGCCTCATGGACGTCGCAGGTGAAGGTGGCGATACCGCAGCGCCGCGGCGGGAAACTGCCGATCAGGACGACCCGTTTCAGCGCGCCCATGGCGGCGGTCAGGGACGACTTGGCGGCAAGCACAGGTACGGACGATCGGTGCATGGTGGATCCCATGGACGCCGGCCTGTCCGCCGTCCGTTCTTACCGCAACGCACAACCGGTCGGGTTGGATGCGCCGTCGTCGGTCACAGGGGCGCTATCCGTTGATCGCCAGCGGCCTCGGCGCGGCCACGCCCATCTTCGAGGCCCGCTCGACCGCGGCCTTGAGACCCTCCGAGGAGTCGAGGTCGCAGACCATGACCGCCTCCCGGTCGGCGATGACCGCCAGGTTGCGGCCGCCGACCACGACGACGGTCATCCCTTCGCCGGCGCGGACCAGGCAGCCCTCGGCGTTCTCCAGCACCACCTCGCCGGCGGCGCTGTTGCCGCTCTCGTCACGCTTGGAGGCGGCGAGCACGGCGTTCCAGGCGCCCAGGTCCGACCAGGCGAAGTGCGCCGGGGCGACCAGCGCGCGGTCGGTCTTCTCCATCACCGCATAGTCGATCGAGATTTTCGGCGCGGACCGGAACGCCGCGCTGAGCGACACCTGGTGCGGCTCGTGTTCACCCTCCTCGACGGACAGGCGGGCGGCGGTGCTGATCTCCGGCGCGTAGAGATCCAGTTCGGCGATGAAAGTGTCCGCCCGGGTGATGAACATGCCGCTGTTCCACAGGTAGCCGTCCCTCAGGAACTGCTCGGCCTGGGCCAGGTCGGGTTTCTCGACGAAGGCCGCGACATGGTGGATGCCGCCCTGCGGCTCGCCGGGGCGGATGTAGCCATAGGCGGTCGAGGGCGCGTCCGGCTGGACGCCGAGCGTGACGATCCAGCCGTCGCGGGCGTGCCGTTCCGCCAGGCCGACGGCCTGGGCGAAGGCATGCTGGTCGGGAATATGGTGGTCGGCGGCGAGGAACAGGATCACGCCCTCGGGATCCCGGGCGGCGATCAGATGCGCCGCCGCGGCCATGGCGGGCGCCGAGTCGCGGGCCTCGGGCTCCATCACCAGCAGGCCTTCGCCGCCCGCCCGCTGCAGGGCGCGGCGGATGGCGGGCGCATGGCTGCGGCCGGCGACGACCGTCACCGGCGCGGCGTTCGACAGCGCCTTGCTGCGCTCCAGCGCCTCGTCAAACGTCGATCGCGACCCGACCAGCGGAATGAAGGGCTTGGGGAAATGCGGCCGCGACGCAGGCCAAAGCCGCTGGCCGGACCCGCCGCTCATGATCACTGGATAGAGCACTGGTCATCCGATCTTCGAGCACTCACCCGGGGCGGGTGGCAAATCTCGACACATTCAAAGGTATAGTTTTCAGAAATTGCAATCCCTGCGGAAGCGACAGGGTCGTCAGCCAGGGCCAGAGGCGCGGTTTGGGCAGACATTCCTCGAGCAGGGCGATCAGTTCGTCCGGCGGTCCATCGTTGAGGAAATGATCGGCGCCGGCCACGCGCCGGAACCGCGCCGTCGCCGACCGGTGTCCGCGAACGGTCTCGTGAAAGCGTTCCGCGGTCTCGATCGGCGCGAAGTCGTCGGCGTCACCGTGCAGGATGTGCAGCGGCACGCGAATGCGGGCGATGGCAGTGTGCAGATGTTCCAGCTGCGAGTGCTGTCCGGCGACTTCCCGCACGGCGTTCTTCAGGTCGCGCGGAATGAAGGGCAGCAGCTTGGAGCCCCATTCGACCAGCCATTTG
>CANJYY010000095.1 GCA_947479185.1 Caulobacteraceae bacterium | reverse complement strand
CGTCCGACCGCGAGGCCTACGCCCGGCTGACCCGGCTGCTGACCATCGGCCAGAGCGGGGCGGAGAAGGGCGAGTGCCACCTGCTGCGCGACGATTTCCTCGACCAGGCCGAGGGCCAGCTGTGCCTGATCGTCCCGCCGGAGCGGCTCGACGCGACGTTCGAGACCCGCGCCGCCGGTCTGGCGGTGGCGCTGAAGGGGCGGGTCTGGCTGGCCGCGTCGCGGCTGTTCGGGGCGCAGGACGCCAAGCGGCTACACCGTCTGGCCGGGCTGGCCGAGCGGATCGGCGCGCCGATGGTCGCCACCGGGGATGTGCTCTACCACGCCGCCGAGCGGCGGCCGTTGCAGGACGTGCTGAGCTGCATCCGCGAGGGCTGCACCCTCGAGCAGGCCGGCTACCGGCTGGAGGCCAACGCCGAGCGGCATGTGAAGTCGCCGGCCGAGATGGCCCGGCTGTTCGCCCGCTGGCCGGGGGCGGTGGAACGCACGGGCGAGATCGCCGACCGCATCGGCTTCGACCTGGGCGAGCTGCGCGAGGAGTATCCCGACGAGCCCGTGCCGGCCGGGAAGACGGCCATGGAGCATCTGACCGATCTGGCCTGGAGCGGCGCCCGCTGGCGCTATCCGGACGGCGTGCCGGACAAGGTCACGGCCCTGCTGCACAAGGAGCTGAAGCTGATCGGCGAGCTGAAGTACCCCAACTACTTCCTCACCGTGCACGACATCGTCCAGTGGGCCCGCGCCCTGCCCGAGCCGATCCTCTGCCAGGGGCGCGGCTCGGCGGCCAATTCGGTGGTCTGCTTCTGCCTCGGGGTGACGGCCGTCGACCCGACCAAGAAGGACCAGGACCTGCTGTTCGCCCGCTTCCTGTCCAAGGAGCGGGGCGATCCGCCGGACATCGACGTCGACTTCGAGCACGAGCGGCGCGAGGAGGTGATGCAGTACATCTACAGGCGCTACGGCCGGCACAAGGCGGCCATCTGCGCCACGGTGATCCATTATCGTCCCCGCAGCGCGATCCGCGACGTCGGCAAGGCCCTGGGCCTGACCGAGGACATCACCGCCGCCCTCGCCGGCACGGTCTGGGGCAGCTGGGGCGACGGCATTGCCGAGGACCATATCCGCCAGGTGGGGCTCGATCCGGACAATCCCGGGATCCACCGCGCCACCACCCTGGCCGCCGAGCTGCTGACCTTTCCGCGCCACCTGTCGCAGCACGTCGGCGGCTTCGTCCTGACCAAACGACGGCTGGACGAGACGGTGCCAATCGGCAACGCGGCGATGAAGGACCGCACCTTCATTCAGTGGGACAAGGACGACATCGACGCCCTGGAGCTGATGAAGGTCGATATCCTGGCGCTGGGCATGCTGGCCTGCCTCAAGCGCGGTTTCGACCTGCTCAACCTGCATCACGGCGAGACGCTGCAACGCGAATACGGCGGGCCGTTCAGCGACATCGCCCACATCCCGCAGGAGTGCCCGAAGGTCTACGACATGCTCTGCCGGGCCGACTCGGTGGGGACCTTTCAGGTCGAGAGCCGGGCGCAGATGTCGATGCTGCCGAGGCTCAAGCCACGGCGGTTCTATGACCTGGTCATCCAGGTGGCGATCGTCCGGCCGGGGCCGATCCAGGGCGACATGGTCCACCCCTATCTCAAGCGGCGCAGCGGTCTGGAGCCGGTGACCTATCCCGCGCCGGCGCCCGAGTTCGGCCCGCCGGACGAGCTCAAGGCGGTGCTGGAGAAGACCTTCGGCGTGCCGCTGTTCCAGGAGCAGGCCATGCGGCTGGCCATCGAGGCGGCCAAGTTCACCGACGATGAGGCCAACCTGCTGCGCCGGGCGATGGCCACCTTCCGCAATCTCGGCAATCTCGCCGACCACGAGGACCGGTTCATCGGCGGCATGGTCCGGCGCGGCTACGACGGCGACTTCGCCGCCCGCTGCTTCGAGCAGATCAAGGGCTTCGGCCACTACGGCTTCCCCGAGAGCCACGCCATCAGCTTCGCCTTGCTGGTCTACGCCTCGGCCTGGATGAAGTGCTGGTATCCGGACGTGTTCTGCGCGGCGATCCTCAACGCCCAGCCGATGGGCTTCTACCAGCCGGCCCAGCTGGTGCGGGATGCCCGCGACCACGGCGTCGAGGTGCGGGCGGTCGATGTGCTGCACAGCGACTGGGACTGCACCCTGGAGCCGGCGTCCGATCCAAAGGCGCGGCTGAAGGCGGTGCGGCTGGGGATGCGGCAGGTGAAGGGGCTGCAGGGCGCGGAGATCCAGCGTCTGGTCGCCGCGCGGGACGCCGGCGCCCGCACCCTGGCCGACCTGGCCCGGATGGCGCGGCTGTCGCGGCGGTCGCTGGAGCTGCTCGCCGAGGCCGACGCCTTCCGCTCGATGGGCATGGACCGGCGAGCGGCGCTGTGGGCGGTCAAGGGCGAGGGGGCCGAGGCGGCGGCGGACCGGGACGGGTCATTGCTGTCGGGCCTGCCGCTGTTCGAGGCCGCCGCCGCCCTGCCGGTGATGAGCCTGCCGCAGCATGTGGCCGAGGACTACCGCACGGCCGGCCTGTCGCTGAAGGCCCACCCCTGCGCCTTCTTCCGGCCGCTGCTGGACGAGATGGGCTGCGTGCGGGCGGCCGACCTGCCGAAGATGAAGACCGGACGGCGCGTCTCGGTCGGCGGGCTGGTGCTGATCCGCCAGCGGCCCGGCACGGCCAAGGGCATCGTCTTCGTCACCATGGAGGACGAGTCGGGCCCGGCCAACGCGGTGGTGTGGAAGGACGTGTTCAGCGCCAACCGCCGGCTGGTGATGACGTCCGCCTTCCTGGTCATCCATGGCCGGATCCAGCGGGACGAGGACGGCGACAGGGAAGGGCAGGTGATCCACATCGTCGCCGAGCGGTTCACCGACCTGACGCCGAAGCTGGCCGCGCTGCGCGAGGAGGGTCAGCAGCCCCGCCCCGGCGAGGCCGTGCGCTCACGCCTGGTCCGCAGCCGGGACTTTCACTGAAAGACGATCAGGCCGCGACGGCATTCAGCGTCGCCCGCGCCGAGGCGTCCGACAGGGCGGCGAACAGTTCGGCCAGGTCGATCGGTTTGCGCACCACGCCATCGGCGCCGGCGTTGCGGTAGCGGGCCACGTCCTCCTCGAAGACGTTGGCGGTCAGCATCCAGACCGGCGTCGCCGCGCCGGGCCCGCCGCCGGCGCGGATGGCGCGCAGGGCGTCCAGGCCGTCCATGACCGGCATGTTGGCGTCCATCAGGACGATGTCGAACGCTTCCGCGGCCATCGCCTCGAGCGCCTCGCGACCGTTCTCGACCAGAGTCAGATCGACCGACAGCGGTTCGAGCAGCACGCGCAGCACATGGCGGTTGGCGACGTTGTCCTCGGCCGCCAGCACCCGCAGGGGGCGCTCGTCGTCCAGCACCGGCGCGCTGTGATCGGTCGCGGCCGCGTCGGCGACCTCCGCCGTGGGCGCGTCGAACGCGAAGCGGAAGGCTGCCCCGCCATCCGGCGCGTCGTCGACCGAGATGGTCCCCCCGATCAGCGCCATGTTGCCGGCGCTGATGGCCAGGCCCAGGCCCGCGCCGCCAAGGGCGCGGCCTTCATGGGTCTGCTCGAAGGTCTGGAAGATGCGCAGCCGGTCTTCGACCGGCACGCCATTGCCCTGGTCCAGGACTTCCGCGGTGACGGCGAGCGCGCCGTCCCGGGCGGCGGCCGTCAGGCGGATGGTCACGGTCCCGCCGCGCGGGCTGAACTTGACCGCGTTGGACAGCAGGTTGACCAGCGCCTGCTCGATCTTGGCCCCGTCCGTCAGCACGCCACAGGGGGAAGGCAGCCCGTCGGCATCCAGCACCAGCGACACGCCGCGCTCGCTCGCCCGCGGCGCCCAGATCCGGACGACGGTCGCCGCCAGCCGATGCAGGTCGACGGGATTGGACTCGACCGACATCTTGCCGGCCTCGATGCGGGTGATGTCGAGCACCGCGTCCAGAAGACGCTTGAGCAGGGCGCCCGCGTCAAGCACGCCTGCGGCCATCTCCTTCTGGGGGTTGGTCAGCGGCGTGCGGTTAAGCGCCTCGGTCAGGCCGAGCACGGCGTTCAGCGGTGTGCGGATCTCGTGGCTGGTCATGGCCAGGAAGTCCGACTTGGCCCGGTTGGCGGCCTCGGCCTGGGCGCGGGCGGCTTCGGCCTCCGCGACCAGCGCGGTCAGGGCCGCGTTCTTTTCCTCCAGCGCCAGCCGGACCTTCCACAGGGCGCGGTCCGTTGACTGCTGGCGCCAGCTGGCGGCGACGACCGCGACCACGAACACCAGAACGGCCGCGCCGAAATGGGCGCTGGGCATCTGCTGCTTCTGGTCGATGCCGATCCACAGCATGGAGCCGATCGAGGGAATGATGGCCGCGACGTAGCCCACCCGGCTCATGTGCACCTGCAGGGCGGTGAACATCAGCACGCCGATGATCAGCAGTCCGGATTCGGTGCGCACGACCGAGGAGGTTGCCGCGCCGCGAACCTCCATGGCCATCCAGCAGGCATGCAGGGAGACGAGGAAGATGATCAGGCCGGTTCGAACCGTCAGGTCCCGCAGGGCGACGCCCGGATCGGGCTTGCGCGCCGCGACCTCGACGGCCCAGGCGAGGCAGGCATAGAGCGCCAGATGCAGCAGTCCGAAGCTGATGGTGAAGCCGAGCGGCGCCACGGTCGCCAGCAGGCCGGTGAGCCCGAGCGCCATCGCGAAGCGCACCAGGTTCATGCCCCGATAGTGCTGGACGTAGTCGCCGAGCCTCAGGCCGTCTGCTGTAGGGGATTGCCTTGTCATTATGTGACATTCAACCACAGGTTCGTGAACATCGGCCTAAGCTGGCGGGCTCATGTTCGCGATCCGCCCGTGGCTAGGCCCGATCCAGCCTGAGGATGTCCATGGTCGCGCCCGCCACGGCCGCGGGCGCGCCGGGGAGCCGTCGCAGCAGCGCGTCCGCCGCGGCGAACACGGTCACCAGCGAGGAGTCCTGATCCGGGAACGGCGTCACGCCGTCCGGGCCCAGCCGGGCGCGCATCCAGTGCTCACGCGGGCCGTTGGCGGGCAGGGCGACCGCCAGCGGGGCTGTGTCCATCCGGTGCGGCTGCTCCGCGCCTTGCAGGGCCAGCACCAGCGGCTTGAGGAACAGTTCGGCGCAGACAAAGGCCGAAGCCGGGTTGCCGGGCAGACCGAGCACCAGCCGGCTGTCCCCGAGCCGGCCGAACCAGGTCGGCTTGCCGGGCCGCACATTGATCGTCTCGATGTCGAGCTCGAGCCCCAGGGTCGCCAGGGCCGGCTTGACCAGATCGTAGTCGCCGACCGAGGCGCCGCCGACGGTGACGATCACCTCGGCGTCGATATCGCGCACGGCGGCGACGATGGCTTCCAGGGTATCGCCGGCCGGGGCGAGGCGCGTCGGCAGCCCGCCCCAGCGGCGGATCATCGGCAGCAGGCCGGCGCCGCCGGATTCATAGATCTGGAACGGTCCCGCCTCGCCGCCGGGCGCGGCCAGTTCCTCGCCGGTCGCCAGCACCGCGACGCGGGGCCGCCGCGCGACCTTGACCTCGGCCCGGCCCGCCGCCGCCGCCAGCGACAGCCGCCAGGGGTCGAGCCGGACGCCGGGCTCCAGCAGAACCGCCCCGGCCCGGAAGTCTCCGCCGCGGGGGCGGACGTTGCTCCCGCCGTCGCCGGCCGGGCCCAGGCGCACGTGATCGCCGTCGCGCTCGGCGTTTTCCTGGATGACCACCAGATCGGCGCCGGCCGGAACCGGCGCACCGGTGAAGATGCGCACGGCCTCGCCGGCCTGCAGCACGGGTTCATAGCCACGCCCGGCCGCGCTCTCGCCGGCGATGGTCAGGCTGACGGCGTGGCCGACATCGGCGCGCTTCACCGCCCAGCCGTCCATGGCCGAGGCATCGAACGGCGGCTGGTCGCGGATCGCGGTGATGGTCTCGGCCAGCACCCGGCCGTCGGCTTCGACCACGCCGATGGTTTCCGCCGGCAGGGCCGCGGCGCGCGCGAGCATCCGCGCCCGGGCGTCCTCGACGCTCAGGTTGCGGGGGCCGCGGATGGGGTTAGCCGACAAAGGCCCGTTCGAGGACGTAGTCGCCGGGTTCGGCATTTGAGCCCTCGGTCATGCCCTGGCTCTCCATCACCGCCGCCATGTCCTTGATGAACTCCATGCTGCCGCAGAGCATCACGCGGTCCTCGG
This sequence comes from Caulobacteraceae bacterium, assembly GCA_947479185.1. GTDB lineage: Bacteria > Pseudomonadota > Alphaproteobacteria > Caulobacterales > Caulobacteraceae > Caulobacter. The sequence goes on along the minus strand of CANJYY010000095.1, from coordinate 2,126 downwards.
CCGGATTGAAGCGATCCTCCGGGATGCCGAGGTCGCGGAAGAACTGGCCGGAGTTGATCAGGTCGGGGAACCGGCCCTGATGCTCGAACGGCTCGCGGGTCACGGTCGGATAGTAGACCAGCTGGGTCTTCGCCTCGTCGCCGACCAGCGGATCGTCGTGGATCTCGGCGGTGAACAGGTCACGGTAGGCCAGTTCGCTGACCTGGCGCACGCCGTGGCAGACATAGATCTTCTCGAAGCGCGAGAAGGCGTCCGGATCGCGGGCCACCGACAGCCAGGGCGCCAGGCCTGTGCCAGTGCCGAACAGGAACAGCCGCTTGCCGCCCTTGACTGCGTCCAGCACCAGGGTGCCGGTCGGCTTTTTGCCCATCAGCACGGTGTCGCCGGGCTGGATGTGCTGCAGGCGGGAGGTGAGGGGGCCGTCCTGGACCTTGATCGACAGGAACTCGATGGTCTCCGACCAGGCCGGACTGGCGATCGAATAGGCCCGCAGAACCGGCTTGCCGCCGTCCTCGCCGGGCAGGCCGATCATCACGAACTCGCCGGAGCGGAAACGGAAGCTGTCCGGCCGGGTGATCGCGAAGCTGAACAGGCGGTCTGTCCAGTGCTTCACCCACAGCACGGTCTCTTCGAAGAAGGGGCTCGCCTTCACGGGCGCCGCCGGGGCTTCGGCCGTCGTCATCTCGCTGAAATTCCCTGAAGACCCGCACGGGGCCGCCGCGGTCTCCATGTGATGCGGCGCAGCATGATGTCAACGCAAGGAAGTCTCAGGCGGGAATCAGCGGGCCTCTCACGTCTGTTCGCCGGACCCTGGATCGGTTTCCGTCTTCGGCGTGCGGACCGACTCGGCCGCGCCGTCCGGTTCGGTGGCGGGGCGGGGCGCCTCGCCGTCGCCGGCGGGCTTGAGGTTCTCGTTCTCGACTTCGTGGTTCTTCGCTCTGGGCTCTGACATGGCGCCTCCGGACTGGAGACGGGGAAACGCCCGTGAAGATGGATCGCTCCGCTTGCCCCGAAAGGCGCCTCCTGCTACATCGCGCGGCTTCCGGTCGGCCGGGCGCGCCTCAGGGGAGTCCCTCGGGCGTTCTTGGCGTTCCTGGAGGAGTGTAGCTCAGCTGGTAGAGCGTCGGTCTCCAAAACCGAAAGTCGTGGGTTCGAGTCCCTCCACTCCTGCCACCCTATATACGGGGCGCGATGGTCGCGCTTCGGCCAGTTGAAAGAGTTTCAACCCGTCCTATGGCAAAGAAAACGGGCAATCTCGCCGCGATGAAACAGCGCGCCGCAAAGGCCGCCGCCGTCGTCGCCGCGCCTGCTGGACAGGCCGCCGCGGCGCCCGCCGCGCCGAAGAAACCGTTCAATCCGGTGCAGTTCTTCCGTGAGGTCCGCGCCGAGGCCCGCAAGATCACCTGGACCAGCCGCAAGGAGACCTGGATCACCTCGGTGATGGTCTTCATCATGGTCGTTATCGCGGCCCTGTTCTTCTTCGTGGTGGACTGGCTGCTCAGCGCCGGCGTCGCGATGCTCCTCAAACTCGCGAACGCGGGATAACGCCATGACCACCCAGACCGCCGAGGCCGTCGTGAAGGCCCCGTCCAATCCGCACCACAAGTGGTACATCGTCCACGCCTACTCGAACTTCGAGAAGAAGGTGGCCGAGCACATCCGCGACCAGGCCAAGAACCAGGGTCTGGAAGACTGCTTCTCGGAAATCCTCGTGCCGACCGAAGACGTGGTGGAAGTCCGCCGCGGCCGGAAGGTCAATTCCGAGCGCAAGTTCTTCCCCGGCTACGTGCTGGTGAAGATGGACCTGACCGACGAAGCCTACCACCTGGTCAAGAACACCCCGAAGGTCACGGGCTTCCTCGGCAGCGCTGCCAAGCCGATGCCGGTCTCCGAAAAGGAAGTCCAGCGCATCGTCGGCGCGATCGAAGAGGGCGTCGAGCGTCCCAAGCCCACGATCAGCTTCGAGATCGGCGAGCAGGTGCGCGTCACCGACGGTCCGTTCGCCAGCTTCAACGGCACGGTCGAGCAGGTCGACGAAGACCGCGCCCGCCTGCACGTGGCGGTCTCGATCTTCGGCCGCGCGACGCCGGTCGAGCTGGAATACAGCCAGGTCGAAAAGATCAGCT
>CANJYY010000094.1 GCA_947479185.1 Caulobacteraceae bacterium | reverse complement strand
GATGCTGCCGCCGCCGCTCTCGCGCATCAGCGGCAGGCTGTGTTTCACGCCGAGGAACACGCCCTCGACATTGACCGCCTGCTGCTTGCGCCAGTCGGCGAGGCTGAACTCGGTGACCGGGCCGCCCATGCCGATGCCTGCGTTGTTGACCAGCACGTCGAGCCGGCCGAGGCGCTCGCGGACCTCGGCGACGACGCCGATCCAGGCGTCTTCGTCGGTCACGTCATGGTGCAGGTAGATGGCCTTGCCGCCGATGCCGGCGACGACCTCGGCCCCCAGCGCGTCCTGCACGTCGGTGACCACGATGACGGCCCCCTCCTGCGCCAGAAGTTCGGCGCAGCCGCGGCCGATGCCGCTCGCTCCGCCCGTCACCAGCACGACCTTGCCCGCAACCCGACCCGTCATTCCTGCCTCCCAAGGCTTTTTTGTTATCGGCGATAAGGTGACGGGGAGTCGGGAGGGCGTCCAGCATTGAAGCGCAATTCAGGGGCAATTCAGGGGACAGCTTACCTATTTCCCGATCGGCGGCGGCGGGACCGCGGAAATAGGTAAGCTGTCCCCTGATTTGAGAGGGCGACGCGTTTTGGGCCATCCGTCTTGTGCGGTCGCGGTCCTCTGCTAGGGATGCCCCATCAAGAGGACCGCAGGGTCCCGGGGGCGGGGGGAACGATCATGTCCATCACACCGGATCGCCGGATCACGGCGCTGACGCTGGGCGCAGTTGCTCTGTTCGCCCCAGGGCTGGCGCAGGCGCGGGACGCGGCGGCTGACCCGGCGGCGACGGCCTGGGTCCTTTCGGCCTCCGCGCTCGTTCTGCTGATGACCCTGCCCGGCCTTGCGCTGTTCTACGGCGGGCTGGTGCGCCAGAAGAACGTGCTGTCGGTGATGATGCAGTGCGTGGCCATCGCCTGCCTGGGCTCTGTGCTGTGGTTCGTCCTCGGCTACAGCCTTGCCTTCTCGGGAACCGGGGCGCTGGTCGGCGACCTGTCGAAGGCCTTCCTCGGCGCATCGCCGCGCGCCAGCCTTGTCGGCGCCCTGCCCGAACCGGTGTTCTTCATGTTCCAGACCACCTTCGCGGTGATCACGCCGGCGCTGATGGTCGGGGCCGTGGTCGAGCGGGCGCGGTTCCAGGCGGTGCTGCTGTTCAGCGGCCTGTGGCTGCTGGTCGTCTACGCGCCGGTGACCCACTGGATCTGGGGCGGCGGCTGGCTGGCGAAGCTGGGCGTCATGGACTACGCGGGCGGTCTGGTGGTGCACGCCACGGCCGGCGCCTCTGCCCTGCTGTTCGCCCACCTGGTCGGGCCGCGCGACGGCTTCCCGAAGCACGCCATCCCGCCGCACAATCCGGGCATGACCATGATCGGCGCGGGTCTGCTGTGGGTCGGCTGGTACGGCTTCAACGGCGGCAGCGCCCTGGCCGCCAATGCCGACGCCGGCATGGCCATCGCCGCGACGCATCTGTCCGCCTGCATGGCCGGACTCGTCTGGGGCGTTCTGGAATGGATCCGCTTCGGCCGCCCCAGCATGATCGGCGCGGTGACCGGCGTCGTCGCGGGCCTGGCCACCGTCACCCCGGCGTCCGGCTTCATCAGTCCGGCCAGCGCCTTGCTGCTCGGCGCGGCGGGCAGCGTGGTCTGCTTCTTCTGCGTCGGCCTGGTCAAGGAGCGGCTGCTGATCGACGACTCGCTCGATGTGTTCGCGGTCCACGGGGTGGGCGGCATTCTCGGCGTGCTGATGGTCGCGGTGCTGGCCAGTCCGGCGTTCGGCGGGACCGGCTATCCCGTGGCGCAGGGCATGGCGGCGCAGTTCGGCCTGCAGCTGCTGGGCGTTCTGGTCGTCGTCGCCTGGTCGGCGGGCGCGTCCTGGGGGCTTCTGGCCCTCACGAAGCGGCTGGTCGGGCTGCGCGCCAGCGACTTCGATATCGAGGATGGTCTCGATCTCGCCGAGCACGGCGAGCGCGCGACCCAGGGCTGAGCGGTCTCAGGCGTAGGCGTAGGGGCCGCCCTTCTCGAGGGCCGCCTTGTAGGCCGGGCGGGCGTGGATCTTCTCGAGGAAGGCCTTCAGGCGCGGCCGTCCGACGAGGGCTCCGCCGCGATCGGCCGCCGCCTCGATGGGGAAGCTCATCATGATGTCGGCGGCGCTGAACGCCGGGCCGGCGAACCATTCGGACTTGCCCAGCTCGGCCTCCCAGTAGTCGAAGTGGTCCTTCAGCTGCGGGTCGACGAAGCTCTTCAGCGCCTCGTTCGAGATGGCCTTCACCAGGCCGCGAACCAGACCCGGCGCACGCTCGGGCAGGGCGGTGAAGACCAGCTTCATCAGCAGCGGCGGCATGGCCGAGCCCTCGGCGTAGTGCAGCCAGTAGAGCCAGCGCAGCCGATCCTCGGTGCCGGCCTCCGGCTTCAGCCGGCCGCCGCCGTAGGCGTCGACGATGGTCTCCACGATGGCCCCGGTCTCCGCCAGGGTCGCCGACCCGTCAGTGATGACCGGCGACTTGCCCAGCGGATGCACGGCCTTCAGCTCGGGCGGCGCGAGCATGGTCGTCGCGTCCCGCTGGTAGCGCCTGATCTCGTACGGCAGCCCCAGCTCCTCCAGCAGCCACAGCACGCGCTGCGAGCGGGAGTCGTTCAGATGGTGGACGGTGAGCATGGCCGGAGACCCCGATTGAGCGGAAGAGGCTAGTGCGCGGCGACCGGCTGTCCAGTGCCGGCGCCCGCCGTCAGCACTTGCGGAAGCCGCTCTCGCGCGCCGCGCTGCGGATCAAGTCGATCAGCGACACCATCTCGCGGGACACGGTCACGACCTCCTCGGAGTCGCCGAACGGTTTGGCTTTGGCGAAATAGCCGGCGGCGGTTTTCAGGTCGCCGCAGGGGGTCTTCGAGCCGAAGCCGCCGGCGAATCCGTCGAACGCGCGGCAGAAGCTGGCCTGTCCCTCGGCCGCCCAGGTGGGGACCAGGCCGCCGATCTTCATCCGTTCGGCGAACAAGCCCTGGCAGGCGGCCCGCTGACGCACCAGGATGTTTCCCTCGCCGGGCTGGGCGGTCTGCGCCACGGCCAGGAAGGCCCTGTTGCGCGCGATCCAGATCTGGGCGGCTTCGGGTTTGGTCAGCATGGCCGCCCAGGCGGGCATGGCCGACAGGCAGGCGGCGGTCAGGGCGGCGGCGAGGCCGATGCGGCGGAACATGCGTAGCGACTCCCGAGCGGTTGAGAGCCGCTTCAAAAGCCCAGCCGCCGCTGGCCTTCAAGGTCTGCGCCGCACGGGGCCCCCCTTTTTGGGTAGGGGGTTTCGGGCGACGGGAAGTCGCAGGCTAGAAGTCGGTCCATTCATCGCGGAAGGCCGCCGCGGCAGACTGTCCGCCGGCGGCGCGGCGCAGCGGTGCGGGGCGGGCCGGAGCAGCCGCGGGCGCGGACGCCGCCGGGCGGGTCTTCGCGCCCAGCTGGAAGCGTCCGACCAGGCCGGTCAGGGCGCCCGTCTCGGCCTTCAGGTTGGTGCTGGCGGCGGTCGATTGCTCGACCATCGCCGCATTCTGCTGCACCACCTGGTCCATGTGATTGACGGCGGTGTTGACCTCGCCGAGGCCGGTCGCCTGTTCCTGGGCCGAGGCGGAGATCTCCGACACCAGCGCATCGATTTCGGCGACCTTGCCGACGATCGACTCCAGCGCCCTGCCGGTCTGGCTGACCAGGTCGACGCCCTGGGTGACCTGGCGGGTCGAGGTGGCGATCAGGCCGCGGATCTGGCGGGCCGCGTCGCCGGCGCGCTGGGCCAGGGCGCGGACTTCCTGGGCGACGACCGCGAAGCCGCGGCCGGCATCGCCGGCCCGGGCCGCTTCCACGCCGGCGTTCAGAGCCAGCAGGTTGGTCTGGAAGGCGATCTCGTCGATCACGCCGATGATCTGGGTGATCTGCGTCGAGGAGCTCTCGATGGCGCTCATCGCCTCGACGGCGTTGCGGACAACATCGCCGGAGCTCTGGGCTTCCAGCCGCGCGCCGCCGACGACTTCGCTGGCCTGTTTGGCGCCGCTCGCCGTGCGGCGGACGGTGGCGGTGATCTCGTCGAGCGCGGCGGCCGTTTCTTCCAGGCTGGCGGCCTGTTGCTCGGTGCGGCGCGACAGGTCATGGGAAGCGACCGCGATTTCATCGGCCCCGTGGTTGATGCCGTCGGCAGCCGAGGCGATGGTCGTCATCACCGTCTGCATCTGGGCCAGGGCGGCGTTGAAGTCTTCCTTCACCTTGAGATAGCGGCCTTCCATGACCGCATCGATGCGGGCCGTCAGGTCGCCGGAGGCGAGGCGGGACAGGCCGGCGGCCAGGGCCTCGACAACCTTGTCCTGTTCGATCTGGACCTGCTGGCGCTCGGCGGCATGCGCGGCGTCGGCCTCGGCCTGGGCGGCCTGTGACCGGCGGGCGTCGGTGGTGGCGCGCTCGGCCGTCGCCTGGGCCCCCATGGCCTTGTCGGTGGTCTCGCCCAGGGCGGTGAACATGCTGTCGATGTTGCGGGTCAGCCAGATGAGCGCGCCGGCCTCGACCACCAGGATTCCGGCGTGCAGCAGCACGCGGATGAGGCTTGCGGAGCCGGGGAAGACGGCGGTCGGCAGGATGAAGCTGAGCAGCAGGTGGTGAACCGCCACGGTGGCCGCCGCCGCGCCGATGGCCTTCCAGTCGCAGTAACAGGTCATCAGCGCCAGGGAGGCGAAATAGGCCATGTGCATGTCGATCTGCACGGCCTGGCCCTGATAGGCGGCGACCAGGAAGGAGACCTCGGCCATCATGGCGATGGCCATGCTGATGCGCAGGCTCGGAGGCGCGCCGCTGCTCATCCGCCACAGCACGGTCATCGCCGCCGCCAGACCCAGCGCGCCGACCCCGAGCGGGATCCAGGGGCCTTGCAGGACGACACTGGAGACTGTGGCGGCCACGGCGATCAGCCACAGCATGCCGACGAGGACGGGCGAGCTTGCGGCGCGTTGGCGGTCCAGATCAGAGAACATCGGCGGCCTTTCCTTCAATTTGATCACCACAGACGCCCGCCACGCGGGCGTCCATCGTCCACAGTGCGCCGGACCGACGCAGGCGCGCGGCCAGTCCGGGGGTTTGCGAGCGGAGAACCATCACATTGCGCCAGCCGCCCGCCGCGGCGATGTCGCCGGCCGAACTGGCCGCGCTGACGACGCGCGAGGCGTCCCACCAGGGGGGATAGACGGCCGCCAGCTGGCCGCCATCGCGGTCGGCGCCGGTCGCGGCGACAGCCACGGCGGCGAGACTGGTCAGAAAGACCAAGGCGGGAAGCAGGCGATCCATCCCTCCGTGATCCACCCGTTAAGCTAAGTCATTATTAATTCGGCATTCAGCTTGGCCTGTATTCGAAGAATATCGACGCATCGGATCAATTTTCACGCTGATACAATCGCGACTATCATTTGATATAGAGGCCATAGCGTGCACAATATCCCCAAAGTGGGTATCTCGTTGCTGCAAAACGCCGGTCGCCAGCTTCGCCTGGCGTCGGGCGCGCCCTTCGGCAGTCTCGCCATTCACTTCCGGCATGATGTCCCGGGCGAGCGCGAAGACCGGTTGCACAGGTCCGCCGCGCCCTCAGGCTTGAATCGCTTCACCCGTCTGGCGGCCGGCCTGGCATCGCCCCCGAAGGTCCGGGCAACGGCTATCGAAGACGGACCATCAACACGCCCGTGGCGGACCAACCCGGCAAGACAGGGCTGCGGACGACCATGAAATACGCCGTGCCGACCGCGTTGGGCTTCGACGAGAGCGGGCCGCTCGTGACCTGGCGCGCCGGCGACGGCGGGCGGTTCAGCGAGTCGTTCCACGAGGACACCCTGCGCCGTTACCGCCGCGAAGGCGGCGCGGAGGCCACGACGTCGCTGGAGGCCCTGTCAGCCAGCCCGGCCGAGCCGACGGCCTTGATCTTCCATGTCTCGCGCTGCGGCTCGACGCTCGTGTCGCGCATGCTGGCGGCCCTGCCCGACGCCCTGGCCATCAGCGAGGCGCCGGTGCTGGACCAGATCCTGCGCTGGCCGGGGCTGGCGGACGATGACCAGCGCATCGCCCTGCTGCGCGGGCTGACGGGCGCCTGGCGGGCGACGCAGGCCGACCCGCCGGCGCGGCTCTACGTCAAGCTGGACTGCTGGCACCTCTTCCATCTGCCGCTGCTGCGGCGCGCCTTTCCGGAGACGCCGATGCTGTTCCTGCATCGCGACCCGGTCGAGGTGCTGGTCTCGCTGATGCGCCAGCCGAGCATGACCCTTATCCGGGGGACGGTGACGTCCGAGCAACTGGGCATGGGTGAAGCGGCGCGCGATGCGTTGAGCCGCGAGGAGCATGCGGCCGCCATCCTCGGCGCCCTGTTCCGGACCGCCTGCGCGCATCGGGGCCAGCTGACCGGCCTCGACTACGCCGACCTGCCCGAGGCGGTGCTGACAACGGCGCCGGGCCGGCCGTTCACCGCTGACGAACAGGCGCAGATGTGGGCCGCCGCCGGCCGCGACGCCAAGGCGCCGGAGCAGGCCTTCGTCTCCGATGTCGCCGACAAGCGCCGCGCGGCGAGCCCGTCGATCCTCGCCGCCGTCGCCCGCTGGACGCAGCCCGACTACCGCCGCTGGACCCAAGGCTGATCAGACCGGCGCGGCCTCGCTGTAGCCGGCGTAGCTGTCCTTCAGCGTGGCGTGGTTGAGCAGCATCTCGGCGACCTGCTTCTTGCCCGAGGCGTCGAAGATGCGGCTGCGGACCCAGTAGGATTCGGTGCGGCGGCTGTCGGCCAGGGCGGCGATCTCGCGGCGGATCAGATAGGTCTCGCCGACGAACAGCGGCCCGTCGATCATGCGGATCTCCTGGTCGGCGAACAGGCCGACGGCCGGGCCCTTCACCGGAAACTTCGCGCTGTGGCTGGAGTATTCCGCCAGCACGCTGACCATCTCCAGCGGGATGATCGCCCGGCCCCAGGGCGAGGCGGCGCCGTCGCTGTACCAGGGCGAATTCTCGGTGATCCGCGCCAGCTTCTCGTTCAGCGAGAACGGATAGAGGGCCCCCATGTGCTGGTCGGGGGCCATCGTCACCCGCTCGTCAGCCGCGCCGGTCATGCCGACGTGCAGGTCCTCGAGGATCAGCAGCTTGCCGGTCGGCCGCAGGGCCGCCATGCGCGCTTCCAGCAGCGTCTGGCCGTGGTCGGGGCCGAGGCTGGCGGACGCCTCCAGCACAGGCGTGCCGTCGGCCTTTTCCGCGCGGACCAGGGTGCGGGTCGCGCCCTCGGGCGGGATCTCGACGATGGCGCGCACCTCTTCGCCCTCGACGACCATGTTCTGGTAGTGGGCCGACAGGCAGCCGCGCTCGAACCAGGCGTTGCCCCAGATCTTCGCCAGCAGCGGCGGGAACAGGCTGAAATGGGTCGGCCCCTCGATCGGCCCGGCGCGGAAGCCGAGCTTCTCGGCCATGGCGTCGTCGTGGATCGAGCTGTGGCCGCCGTATTCCTGGTCCTGCAGCATCTGGCGCGGCGCGCGCAGCGGTCCCACGAGGGTCAGGGGCGTGTCGAAGCTCATGGCGGTGTCTCCCGGCGGCCGTTGCCGGGCGACTTTGACCGCCGCTCGCCCGTCGCCGTCAAGCTTGCGCCGGCGAACGAGGGTCGTTGACGCGCCGGGCGAACTGCGGACCACTTCGCGTCATGACAGACACAGCCTCCGCCGCCCGCCGCATCGGCCCCCTGCTGGCGACGCTGCTGGTGGCCGGCAACATGATCGGCTCCGGCGTGTTCCTGTTGCCCGCGACGCTGGCGGCGATCGGCTCCTCGACGATCATCGGCTGGGTCATCGCCTCGGCCGGGGCGATGCTGCTGGCCGGCGTGTTCGCCCTGCTGGCGACCCTCAAGCCCACGCCGGACGGCATCGTCGACTATCCGGCCCAGGGCCTGCATCCCTTCTTCGGCTTCGCCAACTGGCTGCTCTACTGGCTGTCCTGCTGGGTCGGCTCACCGGCCATCGCCCTGGCGGTCACGGGATACCTGAGCTTCTTCTTCCCGGCGCTCGCCGATCCCGTCATGTCGGTCTGGACCACGATCGGGGTGATCTGGCTGATGACCCTGGCCAACGTCATCGGCGCGCGCACGGTGGCGAGGCTCGGCGGGCTGACGCTGGTCATCGGCCTGGCCCCCATCGCCGTGGCGACGGTGCTGGGCCTGCTGGCCTTCGATCCGGCGACCTTCGCGGCCGGCTGGAACGTCACGGGCAAGCCGCTGACCCAGGCCGTCGGCGGATCGCTGGCCCCGATCTTCTGGGCCTTCCTCGGTCTCGAAAGCGCGACCATCGCCGCCGCCGTGGTGCGCGACCCGCAGAAGAACGTGGCGCGCGCGGCGCTCGGCGGCGTCGGCCTGGCCGCGGTG
>CANJYY010000093.1 GCA_947479185.1 Caulobacteraceae bacterium | reverse complement strand
TGCCGGGCCACATGAACGTGCTGCTGGCCGAGGCCAACGTCCCCTATGACGAGGTGTTCGAGCTGGAGGACATCAACGCCGAGTTCCCGACCGCCGACGTGGCCTTCGTCATCGGGGCCAACGACGTGACCAACCCGGCCGCCAAGACCGACCCGACCAGCGCCATCTACGGTATGCCGATCCTCGACGTCGAAAAGGCCCGCACGGTGCTGTTCGTGAAGCGCGGCATGTCCAGCGGCTACGCCGGCGTGGAGAACGAACTGTTCTTCCGCGACAACACCATGATGCTGTTCGCCGACGCCAAGAAGATGGTCGAAGGGATCGTGAAGAACCTCTAGGGGCTAGCCGCCCAACCATCCCCTTCCTGCCTTCCTCCCCGCGTCGCGGGGAGGGGGACCGCCCGGAGGGCGGTGGAGGGGGCGGCGCTGACGCCAACGGCCCCCTCCTGAATTCCGGCCCCTCCGGTGAACCCGGCGCTGACCCCTCCACCCTGCTCCGCAGGGTCCCCCTCCCCAGCGCGCTTCGCTTGTGGGGAGGATTCCCAATCGCCAGCGCCCACAGCAACGCCACCCCCGCCAGAGTCTATCCGAGCCCTCCGGGGTTGCCTCCGGAACGCCCACAGAATAAACCGCCCGGCTTCCGGACATAATCTCGCCGGGTTGGGCCAGCATATCGCCGGCCTCAAGTTTTCATGAACGTCGAAGCTGGTGCGTCAGACCTCGTCGCACCGTGCGTATAGCTCGACATGAACCACGAGGCCGATCCTTGTTGCGTGAATTGCTTACCCGCGAGAGCCGCTTTCCGCCCCTGCTGGGCACCGGTCTCGCCGCCGTCCTGATGGGCGCCGTCGCCGTTGTGTCCGCCCACGCCAGCCTGCCGTCCCGCGCGGAGGCGGCCGCGCGGCTGAAGCCGGCCGTGGCCCCGGCCGTCGTCGCCGACCACCCGTCGATCGAGCAGGCCAAGTTCGCCTTCGCCGCGCCGCTGACCGGCTTCGCCGTCAACTCGCCGTTCGGCCTGCGCAAGATGCCGTGGGAAGAGGGCGGCCGCCTGCACGAGGGCGTCGACATCGCGGCCCCGAACGGCACGCCGATCCAGGTGACCCTGGCCGGGACGGTTCTGCGCACCGGCGTCGACGGCGGCTACGGCCGGTTCGTCGAGGTCGCCCACGGCGACGGCCTCACCTCACTGTACGCCCACCTCGGCCGCATCGCCCCGGGACTCAAGGCCGGCTCGCCCGTGCCGACGGGCGCGGTGGTGGCCTATGTCGGCGACAGCGGCCGCTCGACGGGCGCGCACCTGCATTTCGAGATCCGCGAGGATGGCCGGCCGCTCAATCCGGTGGCCTTCATGGGGCGGACCTTCGCCACAGCCGCCGACCTGCCGCTGCGCGACGCCGCGCGGGTGCCGCGGCTGGTGCGCATCGCCCAGGTGTCCGACTGGCCCAGAGGCGTCGCCGCCCGGCCGCGCGCTGACCGGGTCGTGATCAAGCCGGCCGCCGCGGACGGCCGCGTCCGCGCGACCATCCTGCCGTCGGACGCCTCGGCCAAGATGCAGGCGCGCGGCAAGGTCGCCTCGCCGATCGCGCCGGTGACGACGCCGTCGGCCCTGCCTGTGTTCGACCCCCACGCCGGCGACCTGCCGATCGGCCGGTCGGCGGTCGGCTAGACCGCGCGACGCTCTCCGCCGAGGGCCGCGCCGAGCCAGGCGCCGGTCGCCGCCAGCACCACCGAGGCCGCCGCGAACCACACCGGATGCGGAATGGCGATCAGGTTGACCACGGTCGCCGCCACGATGAAGCCGCCGGCGATCCATCCTGCCACCCGCCGCCGGCCGGCGATCACTGCCGCGATGGCCGCCGCGTCGAAGGCGCCAAGGGTCATCGCCGCCAGCACCAGCGCGAAGGCGCCGCCCGGCAGGCCCGCGATATAGGCCTTCATGCCCTCGGCATTGGTCGGATCGAGCCCGGCGGGCATCGGATAGAGTTTCCCCGAGATCAACTCGATCAGGAACACCGTGGCGAACCCCGCCGCCACGCCCGCCAGCACGCCCAGCACAAGTCTCAGCATATCGTCCTCCAGGCCCTTCCTGTCGGGCCAGAGTTCCCTAGATTGTGAGCATGCTCAAGATCGCCGGTCGGGGCGCGGCGGGCCTCGTGCTCGCGCTGCTCGTGTTCATCGCCCTTGGAGGCCTCATGTCCGCCGCCAGTTCCACGCCGCTGCGCGGCCGGATGATCGATATCGGCGGCCGCGCGCTGCACATGGTCTGCGCCGGGCCGGCCGATGGTCGCCCGGTGGTGGTCATGGAAGCCGGGGCCTTCGGCCTGTCGGCCGACTGGGGCGCGGTGCAGGCGAAGCTGGCGACCCACGGCGTGCGCTCCTGCGCCTACGATCGCGCCGGCCTCGGCCGGTCCGATCCCGGCCCCCGGCCGCGCGACGGCCTGGCTGTCGCCGGCGACTTCGAAAAGATGCTGGCCGCCTCGGGAGAGCCCGGGCCCTACATCTATGTCGGCCATTCGATGGCCGGCCTCTACGCGCGGCTGTTCGCCGGCCGCAACCCGGACAGGGTGGCGGGCCTGGTGCTGGTTGACGCCGCGACGCCCGAAGCCGCCGGTCTCCCGCGAGCCCGCCAGTTCATCAACAGCTTCGGCGCGGCCTCGCGCGTGGCCGGCTGGGGCGCCTCGGCGGGGCTGTTCAAGCCGGTCGCGCCGTGGATGGGCGATCGCATCGGTCTGCCGGCCGAGGCCGCCATCGACAAACGCCGCGCCTTCGCCTCCGGGCCGCACAATCGCTGGGCCGCCGAGGAGGTCACGCAGTGGATGGCCGCGTCCGACCAGGCCGCCGCGCTGCCGCCCTACAATCCCGACTGGCCTGTGGCTGTCGTGACGGCCGGGCCGTCGGCCGGGCGCGAGGCGTGGAAGACGTTCCAGACCGCGCCCGCCCGCGGCTCTTCACGGCCCTATGTGGCCAACATCGACGCGGCCGGCCACGCGACCCTGCTGGGCGAGACCTTCGCCGACGAGATCGTGAAGGCCGTGCTGTTCGTTCGCGACGCGGCGCAGGTTACGCAGTAGGCGACGGTTTCGATTTGCGGGGGTCCATGGACGCGGCGCTAGAGCTTTCCGGGGTGACCAAGCGCTACGGCGACTTCACCGCCGTCAACGACCTGTCGTTCAGCGCCAGGCGCGGGAAGATCCTCGGCTTCCTGGGTCCCAACGGCGCGGGCAAGACCTCGACCCTGCGCATGGTGCTCGGCCTGGTCGCCCCGACCTCCGGCGCGATCAATGTGCTCGGCGCGTCCGACGCCCGGGCCGTGCGCGAACGGATCGGCTTCCTGCCGGAGGAGCGGGGCCTCTACCGCCGCATGACGCCGATCGACGCCATCGCCTTCCTCGGCGGCCTGAAAGGCCTGCCCACGGCGGAGGGGCGGCGTCGCGGGGCAGCCATGCTCGAGGCCATGGGCCTGGGCGAGGCGGCGAAGCGTCAGATCCGCCACCTGTCGAAGGGCATGGCCCAGAAGGTCCAGCTGATCAGCGCCATCGTCCATGAGCCGGAGCTGGTCATTCTCGACGAGCCGTTCAGCGGCCTCGATCCCGTCAACCAGCAGGCGCTGGAGGCGGTGATCCGCGATCTGGCCGACAAGGGCGCGACGGTGGTCTTCTCGACCCATGTGATGCAGCACGCCGAGCGGCTGTGCGACCACGTGGTCCTGCTGGCGCGGGGCGCCAAGGTGTTCGACGGCTCGGTCGCCGAGGCCCGTGGCCATGCGCCACGGTCGCTGGTGCTGGAGGGAGCCCTGGACGCGGCGGTGGTCGCCGCCCTGCCGGGCGTCGAGTCGGTCGCGTCGGAAACGCTGGACGACGGCGGAACCCGCTACACCGCCGCCCTCGGCAAGGGCGCGTCAGGCCAGGACGCGCTGCGCGCCGCCCTGTCCGGCGGCCACGACATCACCCGGTTCGACATGCGCGAGCCCAGCCTGCACGACGCCTTCATTGCCCTGACCGGCGGGGAGACGAGCCAATGACCCGTCTGTTGCGCATCGCCGCCCGCGAATATGGCGCCTATGTCCGCACCGCCGGTTTCTGGCTGTCGATGCTGATGATGCCGGCGATCGCGGCGCTGTCGTTCGGCGCGCCCGCCTGGTTCGAGAAGTCGGCCCCGGCCCCGGTCATGACCATCATCGACCACAGCGACGGCGGTTACGCCGACTCTGTCGGGCGACACATAGAGGCCTCGGGGGCGGGATCCTCGAAGATCACCGTCCTGCCGCCGCCGGCTGTCACCGGCGCGACCGAGGACGCCGCGATCCGGCGCTGGATGACGGACGGCGTGTCCGGTCCTGACAGCCGCGTCCTGACCGCCGTGGCGGTGATCCGGGGAACGGGCGAAGCGATACGCCTCGACTTCTGGAGCAACAATCTCGCCGACCGCTCGCTGGAGCGGCAGGTCAGCGCGGCCCTGGCCGACGAAATGCAGGCGCGCAAACTGGCGACGCTCGGCGTCGATCAGGCCAGGCTGAAGGCGGCCCAGGCGCTCGAGCCGACGGTGGCGTCCTTCTCGCCCAAGGCCGCGTCCGACGGCAAGGTCAGCCTGCGCGACCGCCTGCCGGGCATCGTCGGCTTCGGCGCGGCCATGCTGCTATGGATGATGATCCTCACCGGCGCGGGCATTCTGCTCAACAGCGTCATCGAGGAGAAGTCGAGCCGGGTGCTTGAGGTGCTGCTGGCCTCGGCCTCGGTGCCGGAGATCATGTTCGGCAAGATCCTCGGCGTCGCCGGCGTGACCCTGACGGTGCTGGCCGTCTGGGCCAGCGTCGGCGGCACGGTGCTGGCGGTGGCCAATCCCGGGATCGCGGCGGACGTCTTCGCCGTCCTGACCTCCAACGGCCTGATCTTCTACTTCCTGTTCTACCTGGTCGGCGGCTACCTGATGTACGCGGCGATCTTCACCGCCATCGGCTCTTTCTGCGAGACCACCCGCGAGGCGCAGACGCTGCTCGGGCCGATCATGGCCCTGCTGACCATCCCGGTGATCTTCCTGCCCCAGGCGATTCGCCGGCCGGACGCGCCGCTGCTGGAGACCCTGTCCTGGTTCCCGCCGTTCACGCCGTTCCTGATGACCGCCCGCGCGGCCAGCGCCCCGCCGCTGTGGCAGGTGCTGGGCACGGGCCTGCTGATGGCCGCGACCGTGGCCGTTGTGGTGTGGGTCGCCGGCCGGGCGTTCCGGGCGGGCGCGCTCTCGACCGGCAAGATCGACCTGAAGGGGCTGGTGCTGCGGATCAGGGGCGGGGCGTAGGGCGCGGTCGTGCGTGCGTCCTTCGAGACGCGATCCTGAGGGATCGCTCCTCAGGATGACGAATAAAATTGCCCGTCATGGTGAGGAGCGAGGCGTCAGCCGAGCGTCTCGAACCACGCACCAACGCACCCCGCAAAGCAAAAGGGCCGCCCGGTTTCCCGGACGGCCCTTTCGAATTTCAGCTGTACGCCGGCCTACCCGCGCGGGGCGGGCTTCTTCGGGGCGGCGATGAGGCCTTCACGCTGCAGGCGCTTGCGGGCCAGCTTGCGGGCGCGGCGAACCGCTTCGGCCTTTTGACGCGCGCGCTTTTCCGAAGGCTTTTCGTAAGCCACGTGCCGCTTCATTTCGCGGAACGAGCCTTCGCGTTGCATCTTCTTCTTCAGGGCTTTGAGCGCCTGGTCGACATTGTTGTCGCGGACGAAAATCTGAACCAGGGGAGACTCTCCTTCGTACGGCCCGCCGCTAGCCGTGCGGCATGGCGGACGAAATGATTGTTTTGCCCCGGGAGAAGCCTCCCGTGGCGAGGCGCGCGAGATAGCAGAGGCGGGAAGGCTTGTCTATCGGCGACGGCGCGCGCGAGCCGGTGTAATGTCGGGGCATGATCGCATCTGACGACTGGGCCGTCCGCACCGAGCAGCAGGTTCTGGACGAAGCCCTCACGCTGGCGCCCACGCGAGGCTGGGGGCGGGCGACGCTGTTGGCGGCCGCGAAGGCCTGTGGGCTGTCGGTCGGCGACGCCGAACTGCTGTTTCCCAATGGCCCCAGGGACCTGGCCGCGCTGCTGTCGCGCCGGCATGACGCCGCGGCTCTGGCGGCCCTGCCCGATCCGGCGACGCTGAAGATCCGCGAACGCATCCGCGCGGCCGTCATCGCCCGCCTCGACGCCGTCCAGGCCGACCGCGAGGCCGTGCGCCGCTGGGCCGGCTTCCTCGCCCTGCCGGGCAACGTTCCGCTGGCCCTGCGCCTGTTGTGGGACAGCGCCGACGGCCTGTGGCGCTGGGCCGGCGACACGGCCACCGACGAGAACCACTACACCAAGCGCGCGATCCTCTCGGGCATCCTGATCCAGGTGACCGCGCTCGACCTGCAGCTCGGCCGCATCGAGGCCCTCGCCGCGCTCGACGCCCGCATCCAGAACGTCATGGACTTCGAAAAGTGGAAGGCCGGCTTCAAGCCGTCGGACCTGGCGAAGGATTTCGTCGGCGCGCTGGCAAGGGTGCGGTTCGGTTAGGAGGGCGTTCCTGCGTGGTTCGAGACGCTCGGCTGATGCCTCGCTCCTCACCATGACGAACACCCTTGAAGCCCACTCCTCTTCGTCATCCTGAGGAGCGAGCCTCAAGCGAGCGTCTCGAAGGACGCACCCGCGCTAAAGCCGCTTCACCCGGTTCACATGCCCCATCTTCCGGCCGGGCCGCGGCTCGCCCTTGCCGTAGAGGTGCAGGCGCGCCGCCGGGTCCGCGGCCAGCGCGGCCCAGTCCAGCACCTCGTCGCCGAGCAGGTTGGTCATCTCGACAGAGACGGCCGGCGTCGTGTCGCCCAGCGGCCAGCCGGCCACGGCGCGGATATGTTGTTCGAACTGGTCGACCTCGCAGCCGTCCTGGGTCCAGTGGCCGGTGTTGTGCACCCGGGGGGCGATCTCGTTGACGAGAAGGGTCCCGTCGCCGAGGTCGAACAGTTCGATGCCCATGACCCCGACGTAGTCGAGCCGGCCCAGCACCTCGCCGGCGATCCGCTCGGCCTCGGCCTGCAGGGCGGGCGTGACCTTGGCCGGGGCGTAGGTGGTGCGCAGCACGCCGCCTTCGTGGACGTTCTCCGAAAGGGGATAGAAGGCGGTCTGGCCGTCGCGGCCCCGCGCGGCGATGATCGACAGCTCGCGCACGAAGGCGGCCCGCGCCTCGAGGATCGAGGCCACGCCGCCGACCGAGGTCAGCGCTCCGGCCGCTTCCGACGCATCGCGGATCCAGGCCTGGCCCTTGCCGTCATAGCCCTCGCGGCGGGTCTTCAGCAGCGCCGGCAGGCCGACGCGGGGCAGGGCGGCCTCGATATCGGCGGCGCTGTCGATCGGTGCGAAGGCCACGGTCGGGGCGTTGGCGGCGTTGAGGAAGGTCTTTTCCTCGACCCGGTCCTGGGCCACGGCCAGGGCCAGCGGGCCCGGCGCGGTCGGGACGCCCAGCCTGTTGAGCGTCTCGACCGTCGCGGCGGGCACGTTCTCGAATTCATAGGTGACGACGTCGGCCAGGGCCGCCAGCCGCGCCAGGGCGTCCGGGTCGTCATAGGCCGCGACGATCGTCTCGCGGCTGACGCGGGAGGCGGGCGAACCCTCGTCCGGCGTCAGGATGACCACATCCAGCCCCAGCCGCGCGGCGGACAGGGCCAGCATCCGGCCCAGCTGGCCGCCGCCGAGAATGCCGATGGTCGACCCGGGGGGGAGCGGAAAAGGCATCAGTCCTCGACGGTCTCGGCCACGGACTCGGTCTGGCGGGCGGCGTAGGCGGCGACCCGCTCGGCCAGGGCCGGATCGGACAGGGCCAGGATGCGCGCGGCCAGCAGGCCGGCGTTCTTGGCCCCCGCCGCGCCGACGGCCAGGGTGCCGACCGGGATGCCGCCGGGCATCTGGACGATCGACAGCAGCGAATCGAGGCCGTTCTGCAGCTTGCTCTCCACCGGCACGCCCAGCACCGGCAGGTCGGTCATCGAGGCGGTCATGCCCGGCAGGTGCGCGGCGCCGCCGGCCCCGGCGATGATCACCTTGATGCCGGCGGTCTTGGCGCCGCGGGCGAAGGCGAACATCCGGTCCGGTGTGCGGTGGGCCGAGACGATCTTCGTCTCGTAGGCCACGCCCAGCGCGTCCAGGCTGTCGGCCGCGTGTTTCATCGTCGGCCAGTCTGAGCGGCTGCCCATGATGATGGCGACCGGCGGGCTTGCGCTCATTTCGATGTCATCCCCTGTCCAACACCCCGGAAATCCCTGTGCTGGAAGGTCGCGGAGTATAGGCGCCGCTTGTGGCGCCGCAACCGATGCGTCAGATTCCTTTTGGGTCGGGCCTCGGATATGATTCTCACATGAAGATCGGTGGCGCACGGGCTGAGTCGTTTTCCGCGATCCGCAAGCGCGCCCT
>CANJYY010000092.1 GCA_947479185.1 Caulobacteraceae bacterium | reverse complement strand
CGCCATGACCGCGGCGGGGCTGGAGGTCGAGCACGTCTCCGACGCGGACGCCAAGCTGAAGCCCTTCTCGGTGGCGAAGATCGTGGAAGCGGTCCAGCACCCCAACGCCGACCGCCTGCGGGTCTGTCAGGTCGAGACCAGGGACGGCCTCAAGGAGATCGTCTGCGGCGCGCCCAACGCGCGGGTGGGCCTTGTGACCATGTACGCCCCGATCGGCGCCTATGTGCCGGGCCTGGGCGTCACCCTGGTCGAGAAGCCGGTGCGGGGCGTCGTCTCCAACGGCATGCTCTGCTCGGCCTCGGAACTTGAGCTGGAGAGCGAGAGCGACGGCATCCTGGAGCTCGATCCCTCGCTGAAGGTCGGGACCCCCGCCGCGCAGCTCTATGGCGCTGAGCCCGTCATCGATTTCGAGGTCACGCCGAACCGCCCCGACTGGCTGGGCGTCGCCGGCATCGCCCGCGACCTGGCCGCCACCGGCCTCGGCAAGTTCACGACGCCCGAAGTCGAGCCCGTGCCTGGCAAGTTCCCTTGCCCGATCGCGATCAAGATCGACGCGCCCGAGGCCTGCCCGGCCTTCGCCGGCCGGCTGATCCGGGGTGTGAAGAACGGCCCGTCCCCGGGCTGGCTGCAGGCGCGGCTGAAGGCGGTGGGCCTGCGCCCGATCAACGCCCTGGTGGACGTCACCAATCTGATGTCGCTCGACCGCTGCCGCCCGCTGCACGTCTATGACGCGGCCAAGCTGGTCGGCGGTTCGATCCACGCCCGGCTGGGGGCTCACAGCCCGCACGGCGACGAGCATCTGATCGCGCTGGACGGCAAGACCTATGACCTCGGCCCCGGCATGAGCGTCATCGCCGACGCCGACGGCGAGCGGCCGATCGGCCTGGGCGGCGTGATGGGCGGCGAGTCCACCGGCTGCTCGGACGACACGACCGATGTGTTCATCGAAAGCGCCTGGTTCGACCCGATCCGCACGGCCCAGACCGGCCGCGACACCGGCATCACCTCCGACGCCCAGTACCGCTTCGCCCGCGGCGTCGACACCGGCTTCGTGGTCGATGGCCTCGAGCTGGCGACCAAGCTGATCCTCGAGCTGTGCGGCGGCGAGCCGTCGGACATCGTGGTCGCCGGCCAGACCCTGCCGCCGCCCGCCCCGGTCGCGTTCGACCCGGCCTATGTGCAGCAGCTGTCGGGCCTGACCATCGAGCATGGCCGCTCGCGCGAGATCCTGACCAGGCTCGGCTTTGCCGTCGAGCCGTCGGCCGGCGCCTGGACCGTCACCCCGCCCAGCTGGCGGCGCGACGTCGAGGGCAAGGCCGACCTGGTCGAGGAAGTCGCCCGCATCGCCGGCTACGACGCCCTGCCCGCCACGCCGCTGCCCGAGGTCGCCCGCGGCGCGAACGGCGTGCTGACCGCCCGCCAGGGCCGCGCCCGCATGGCCCGCCGCGCGCTGGCCGCTGCCGGCTACAGCGAGCTGCTGACCTGGTCCTTTACCCGCAACGCCGTGGCCAAGCTGTTCGGCGGCGGCGCCGATGAACTGGTGCTGGCCAATCCGATGTCGGCCGAGATCGACACCATGCGGCCCTCGGTGCTGCCCGGCCTGATCGAGGCCGCCGGCCGCAACGCCCGCCGGGGCTTCCCCGACGCGGCGCTGTTCGAGGTCGGCCCGGTGTTCGGCGGCGACCGGCCGCAGGACCAGCGGCTGGTCATCGCCGCCATCCTGGCCCCGCATGCTCCGCGCGGCTGGGACAAGCGCCCGCGCGACGACCTGTTCACCGTCAAGGCCGACCTGCTGGCCCTGCTGGAGGAGCTGGGCGCGCCCGTGGCCTCGCTGCAGACGGCCCAGGGCTCGGCCTCGTCCTGGTGGCACCCCGGCCGGTCGGCCCGGCTGCAGCTGGGTCCCAAGGCCGTGCTGGCCGAGTTCGGCGAGTTGCACCCGGTCGTGCTCAAGGCGCTCGACGTCGACGGGCCGGTCTACGGCTTCGAGATCTGGGTCGAGGCGATCCCCGAGCCGAAGAAGAAGGGCAAGACCCGCCCCGCGCTCGACCTGCCGAGCCTGATGCCGCTGAGCCGCGACTTCGCCTTCCTCGTCGAGGCCGGCAAGGCGTCGGGCGATCTGGTCAAGGCCGTGGCCGGCGCCGACAAGGCGCTGATCGCCTCGGCGCGGGTGTTCGACGTCTACCAGGGCGCCGGCGTGCCGGAGGGTCACACCTCCATCGCGCTGGAGGTCGTCCTGCAGCCGCGCGAGAAGACCCTGACCGAGGCCGAGATCGAGGCCGTCTCGGCGAAGATCATCGCCGCAGCGGAGAAGGCCGGCGGGCGGCTGAGGGGGTAAGTTCCTTCCTCCCCTCGTAGAGGGGAGGGGGACCACCCGAAGGGTGGTGGAGGGGGCGGCGCGAACGCGAACGGCCTCATCCTGAATTCCGGTCTTTCCGGCATGGTCGGCGCTGCCCCCTTCACCATGCTCCGCATGGTCCCCCTCCCCACGATGTGGGGAGGCGTGACGTCGGTGCGGGGAGGGTTTGACGTTCGCCTGGCAGAAGCCTATCCCTCCCCCGACATGACCTCGCGCCTTACCACCGCTGACGCCGCCAACGCTCCTGCCCGGGCGATGACGGCCTGCGCGCTCATGGCGATGACCCTTAAAATTATGACCGATCCTTCCGGACCGGAGCTTTGCCGCGCGACCTGACCTTCGCCGGCAGATCGCAAGATCAAAAAGCCCCGCTCCGGAAACGGATGCGGGGCTTTTTGTTGTGCGGTCGGCCGGTTTCAAACCCAGCCAAGGACCACAACCATGCCCCAGCTCTCCTCCCCTGATCTTTCCGCCAACCCCGACGCCCGCCACGTGCTGCGTTTCACCGCCGACGACGTGGCCCAGGCGCTCGACGCCGCCCGCCTGAGCCTCGCCGCCAGCACAGCCGAGGTCTGCAACCTCTCCATCAGCACCGTCGGCCGGCTGGTCGAGGGCGTGCTGCGCGTGCGCCGCTGCGACGAGGCCGGGGCCGTCAGCCTGGCCGACCGGTTGGCCGAGCGGCCGGGCGTGCGCTCGTCCCGCGTCGAGCATGTCTGGGGCCGGTCGTGAAACCGGACGGCAAACGGCGGCTGTTCCTCGTCGGCGCCGCGGACGAGCCCGACGCCCTGATGCGGGTGCTGAACGTGGTGACCGTCCTGCAGGCGCGCGTGCGGCGGCTCGAGGCTGAACCGGCCGACGACGGCCTGTCGATCCGGCTGGAGATCGATGATCCCGGCGAGCAGCGGGCCGAGGCGCTGGCGCGGCGGCTGGAAGCCTGCCCGGCGGTCAGACGCCTGGCGTTCGGCTGGCAGAGCGGGCTTGCGCCGCTCACGATGTCGCCTAACTAGGGGGACCCCAAGGAGACTCCATGTCCAAGCCCGCGATTGAACGCTTTCTGGAACGCGGCCTGTTCGCGTCGCGCTGGTTGATGGCGCCGATGTATGTCGGCCTGGTCATCGCCCTGCTGGCCCTGGTGGTGATCTTCGTCCAGGAGCTGGTGCATGTCGTGCCGGTGATCCTGTCGGGCGCCGCGCACGCCGAAGACGCCATCCTGCTGGCCCTGTCGCTGATCGACCTGTCGCTGGCCGGCAACCTGGTGCTGATCGTGATCTTCTCGGGCTACGAGAACTTCGTCTCCAAGCTGGACATCGGCGACACCGTCGACCGGCCGTCCTGGATGGGCACCGTCGACTTCTCCGGCCTGAAGATGAAGCTGGTGGCCTCGATCGTCGCCATCTCGGCCATCGCCCTCCTGAAGGCCTTCCTCGAGGCCAGCGAGAGCGGCGCCGCCATCGACGCGACCAAGATGCTGTGGCTGGTGATCATCCACCTGACGTTCGTCGTGTCCGGGGTTCTGCTGGCCCTGATGGACTGGGTCGCGAGCCTGACCGACAAGCACTGATCGGGCGGGGACATGTACCGCAGGTACGTGTCCCCTAAACTTTGGCTGCCCGATTGGGGGACACGTACCTGCGGTACATGTCCCTTCCCTGCTAGAACGGGATGTAGTGGCGTTTGCGGCTGTAGCTCAGGTAGCCAATGTTGGCCCCCAGGCGCAGGCCGACGCCGGCGCGGATCGGGGCCAGGGTGATGCCGTCCGCGCGCTGGTAGTTCACGCCGAGGCCGGCGATGAAATAGGCCGAGCCCTCCACGCCGGGGAACCGGCGGTAGATCATGTCCGGGTACTGCAGGTTATAGCAGAGGGTGAACACCCGGCTGGCGTTGCCGCCGACGTCGAAGCCGATCGACGGCCCCTGCCAGTAGACCTCCTGGGTCTCCTGTTCCTTCATGTACATCAGGCCGCGGCCGTAGCGGGCGCCGATGGTGATGGCGGCCGAGCCCTCTTCGCCGGCGATGTAGGCCGTGGGGCGGCCGTTCTCGCGGAAGATGCGCTCGATGGCCGCGCCGGCGGCCTCGGCGGTGACGCCGAGAAAGTCGGACGTGGCGTTGACGATCTCGTCGGTGCTGTAGGTGCGTGGGCCGTCGGCCGGATCACGCGGCTCCTGGGCCAATACGGGGCTGGCCGCGGCGACTCCGCCGACGCCGGCGGCAAGTCCGGAAAGGATGAGCGTGCGACGATCCATGGGCAAGACTCCGTGTCGATTGGAAGCCCTTGCAGGGTCCCATTCCAATACGACCGGTTTGCGGCGCGTTCCCTAATGCGGGGTTAATGCGCCGCGCCCTGGGCGGGCGCCGGAGCCTTCTGCCCGGCGAACCTGCGCGCCAGCCGGCCCCGTCCCCAGGTCGTGATCTGGTCGACGATGGTGAAGATCACCGGCACGAACAGCAGGCTGAGCAGCGTCGAGGTGATCAGCCCGCCGATCACGGCGATGGCCATCGGCGAACGGAACTCGGTGTCCTCGCCGAAGCCCATCGCCACCGGTAGCATGCCCGCGCCCATGGCCACGGTGGTCATCAGGATAGGCCGGGCGCGCTTGTGACAGGCGTCGATGATCGCCTCGCGCGGGTCCATGCCGCGCAGCTTGATCGCCTCGAGCGCATACTCGACCAGCAGGATCGAGTTCTTCGCCGCGATGCCCATCAGCATCAGGATGCCGATCAGGGCCGGCATCGACAGGTTGCGGCCGGTCAGCAGCAGCAGGCCGAAGGCCCCGCCGAGGGCCAGCGGCAACGCCGCCTGAATGGTGATCGGGTGGATGAAGCTTTTGAACAGCAGCACCAGCACCACGTACATCAGCAGAATACCCGTCAGCAGGGCGACGCCGAAGCCGGTGACCAGCTCCTGCAGGCGTTCGACGATGCCGGAGACCTGCTCCTTGACGCCGGCCGGCAGGGTCTTGACCGCCGGCAGTTCGTGCAGCTTCGCATTGGCTTCGCCGAGGGCCAGGCCGTTCAGTTCAGCCTTGATCGTGGCGTTGCGACTGCGGTCGAGGCGGCTGATCTGCGAGGGTCCGGCGCCGAGCTGGATGTCGGCCACCGCCGACAGCGGCACGGGGACGCCGGACGCCGTCGGCACCTGAAGATTGGCCAGCACGGCCATGTCCTCGCGGGCGCCGTCGCTGAGGCGCAGGCGGATGGGGATCTGGCGGTCGCCGACGTTGTACTTGGCCAGCGCCTGATCGACGTCGCCGATGGTCGCCACCCGGACCGCCTGGGAGATGACCTGGGCCGAGACGCCCATGCGGGCGGCCTGATCGGGCTTGGGTGTCACGAGAATCTCGGGACGGGCGATGTCGGCGGTGTTGACCACGTTCTCGATGCCCGGGATGCCGCGCATCTGGGTCTCGACCGCGCGGGCGGCCTTCGACAGGGCTTCGCCGTCGTCGCTGACGAGGGTGATCGAGATGCCGCTGGACTGGCCGCCGCTCTGGTCGCCGAAGCTGAGCCGGGCGCCCGGAATGTCGGCCATGGCCCTGGACATGGCGCGCTCGAATTCCTGCTGGCCGAGCGCCCGCTCACGCTTGTCGATCAGGTTGGCGTAGACGCTGGCGCGCCGCACGTCGGCCAGCGCGCCGCCGCCGCCCGGGCCGCTGGCCTGGGTCGCCGAGCCGATCGAGGCGTAGACGCTCTTCACTTCCGGCCGGGCCCTGAGCACGGCCGTGACCTGTTTGACGACCGCATCGGTGTCGCTGAGCTTGGCGCCCGGCGGCAGCTCGATGGCGATGCTGGTGCGGCTTTGGTCGCTCGCCGGAATGAACTCGCTGGGCAGGGACATGGCCAGGCCCATGGAGATGAAGAAGGCCACGGTGGCCATGCTGAAGGCCACCCAGCGGTGGGCGATCGACCAGTGCACCGCCCGCATGTAGCCGGGCATCCAGAAGGGATCGGGGTGCTCCTTGGGGTCGGTCTTGAGCATGTAGGCGCACATCAGCGGCGTCAGCATGCGCGCGACCAGAAGCGAGAACAGCACCGAGACGCAGGCGGCCAGGGCGAAGGACTTGAAGAACTGGCCGGGCACGCTGCCCATGAAGCCCACGGGGGCGAACACGGCCACGATGGTGAAGGTGGTCGCCACCACGGCAAGGCCGATCTCGTCGGCCGCCTCCATGGCCGCCGGATAGGGCGCCTTGCCCATGCGCATGTGGCGCACGATGTTCTCGATCTCGACGATGGCGTCATCGACGAGAATGCCGATCGTCAGGCTCAGCGCCAGCAGGGTGACGACGTTGAACGACTGGTTCATCGGGCCGAGCACGGCGAAGGTCGGGATCAGCGCCATCGGCATGGCCACGGCGGTGATCAGCGTCGCGCGCCAGTCGCGCAGGAACAGCCAGACCACGATGACCGCCAGCAGGGCGCCCAGGCCCAGCGCCTCGATCGAGGCGAAATAGCTGGCCTGAACGTTGCGGACGTTGGAGCTGACCTCCTCGATCTGCAGTTCAGGATGGGCCGCGTCGAGCGTCTCGAGCGCCGCCTTGACCGCCTTGGCCACGCCGACCTCGCTGCCGTCGCGGGTGCGGACCATGTTGAAGCCGACGACCTCCTCGCCCTGGAACCGGGCCAGGTTGCGCGGCTCGCTCCAGGAGTCGGTGACCTCGCCGAGGTCGGCCAGGCGCACGCTGCGGCCGTCGACCAGGTTGATGCGGGTGTCGCGCAGCTGCTGCAGGCTGTCGGCGCCGCCGAGGGTGCGGATGGCCCGCTCCTCGCCGCCGATGGTGGCGCGGCCGCCGGGCAGGTCGGCGTTGACCGCGCGCAGCTGCTGGCTGACCTGGGCGGCGGTCACGCCGAGCGCGGCCAGCCGGTCGGGATTGAGGTCGACGCGGATCTCCCGCGTCACGCCGCCGTCGCGATAGACCTGCGACACGCCGGGGATCGCCAGCAGGGTCTTGGCCACGTCGTTGTCGACGAACCAGCTCTTCTGTTCCGGCGTCAGGGTCGGGGCGCGGACCACGTAATAGACCAGCGGTGAGCCGCTGGCCTCGATGCGCTGAACCACCGGGTCGGTGATGTCGCCGGGCAGGGCCGAACGCACGCGGGAAACCGCGTTGCGCACATCATTGGTGGCCTTTTCCAGGTCCGTGCCGAGCTTGAACTCGATGACCGTCGAGGAGACGCCGTCGCCGATCGTCGAGGTCACGTGCTGGGCCCCGTTCAGGCCGGTCATCGCGTCCTCGAGGATGCGCGTGATCTGGTGTTCCATCTCCGACGGCGCGGCGCCCGCCTGGACGGCCGTGACCGTGACCACCGGGAAGTCGATGTCGGGGAAATTGTTGACCCGCATCTGCATGAAGCCGGCGATGCCGGCCACGGTCAGCACCACGAACAGCAGAAGCGTCGGGACCGGGTTCTTGATCGACCAGGCGCTGATATTGCGGAACATCAGCGGGCTCCGCCGGCCGGCGTCGCGACGACGTTGACGCGGTCACCCTCAGCCAGGAACCCGGCGCCCTGCACCGCGACGCGCTCGCCGGCCTGCAGGCCGGAGCGGATCTCGATGTCGTCGCCGCTGCGCGCGCCGGTCGCGACCGGGCGGAAGTGGGCCAGGCCGTTCGCGTCGATCACGAACAGGCCGGGCTTGTTGTCGCGGTAGAGAATGGTCGAGGCCGGGGCCAGCACCGCCGGCTGGGCGCCGACGTTGATCACGGCCTTGGCGAACATGCCGGGCCGGAAGGCGCCGCGATCGCTCAGGGACACGCGGGCCAGACCGACGCGGGTCTGCGGATCGATCTGCGGCGTGACGATGCGCACGGTGGCGGCGGTCTGGCCGACCTCGGAGGTGCTGACCACCGCCGGCTGGCCGGCGCGGACGGCGGCCAGTTCGGACTCGGGCACCTGGGCGTTCAGCTCCAGCCTGCCGTCGCGGACGACGCGGAACAGCTGGGCTCCGGCGGTGACGATCTGGCCGGGCACTACCGAACGCTGGGCGATCAGGCCGGACACCGGCGCGCGCACGCTGGCCTGGGCCAGCCGGGCGTTGGTTTCGGTCACGGCCGCCTGGGCCATGTCGACGTTGGCCAGGGCCGACTGCTGGGCGGCGATCCT
>CANJYY010000091.1 GCA_947479185.1 Caulobacteraceae bacterium | reverse complement strand
CCCGCGGGTCAGGCGCAGCCGGTACATCGTCTTCGACCGGTCGGGGCTGGCCTATCTGAACATCATCGAGAAGCTCAACTGCGCCTACTGCTCGTACGGCAACGGCGTGGCGGCCTACACGCGCGAGGTCGCCGCCCGGACCGAGCAGTACTGGTGCCCGATCAAGCACGCCCGCCGGGTGCTGGGCGCCCACGACCGCTATGTCCACTTCAGCGAATACGGCGACGGCGAGCACTACGCCGACGAGCTGAAGCAGGCGCGGGAGCGCCTGCGGAACCTCGACGACAAGGCGCCGGACTGACGCCGCTAGGCCGACGGGGCGTTCAGGCCTGGGTGACGGGCAGCTTCAGATAGACCCGCCCATTGGCGGAGGCGGGCGGCAGGGCGCCGGCGCGGATGTTGACCTGCAGCGACGGCAGGATCAGCGCCGGCGGGGCGAGGGTGGCGTCGCGGGCCTGGCGATGGGCCACGAAGGTGTCCTCGGCGACGCCGTCGTGAATATGGACATTCTCCGCCCGCTGTTCTGCCACCGTGGTCTCCCAGGCAAAGGTCTTGCGGCCCTCAGGCAGGTAGTCGTGGCCGACGAACAGGCGCGTCTCGGCGGGCAGGGCCAGGATGCGGCGGATCGAGCGATAGAGCGCGACGGCGTCGCCGCCCGGGAAGTCGGTCCGGGCAGTGCCGTAGTCGGGCATGAACAGGGTGTCGCCGATATAGGCGGCGTCGCCGATCAGATAGGTCACGCATGCGGCGGTGTGGCCGGGCGTGTGCATCACGCGGATCGGGGTCTCGCCGAGCGCCAGCTCGTCGCCATCCCCCACCAGACGACCGAAGGCAGAACCGTCGGGAACCACGTCATCGGCTTCGAACAGGGCGGCGAAGTGGGCCTGGACCTCGGTAATGTGCGCACCGATGACGACGGTCGCGCCGGTGGCGCGGCGGATATGGTCGCCGGCTGACAGGTGATCGGCGTGGGCATGGGTTTCCAGCACGGAGCGGATGTCGAGGCCATGGTCGGCGGCGACCTTCAGCACCACGTCGGCGGATCCGGTCGAGATCTTCGCCGAAGCGGGGGCGTAGTCGAGCACGGGATCGATGACGGCGGCGGCCTTGGTCGCCACGTCCCAGACCAGATAGGTCACGGTGAAGGTCGGCTGGTGGAAGAACGCCTGCTGATGAACGGTCATGTGGATCTCCTTCGAGGCCATAAATATGCAAACTTGCTAAATTAGCAAGAGAAGATATATTGACCTCATGATCAGCACCGCCCAGACCGACATCGACCTCGTCGCCAACGCTCAATCGGCGGCGGATTTGCTGCGGGTGCTGGCCAACGAACACCGGCTTCAGGTGCTGTGCGCCCTGCGTCCGGGCGAACTGTCCGTCGGCCAGATCGCCGACCATGTCGGCCTGTCCCAGTCCGCGCTGTCGCAACATCTGGCGCGCCTGCGGCGGGATGGGGTCGTCGCGACCCGCCGGCAGGGACAGACCATCTTCTACCGCATCGCTGATGCTGACGTGATGACCGTCCTCGAGGCGGTGTCCAGCGTCATGGCGCGGCGTCGCCAGGGAGCGGACCTATGATCGACATTACTCTTTCGAGCGCCGCGCTCGCCGTGGCCAGCGGGGCCCTGGTTGGACTGCTGCTGGCGCTGTTCGGCGGCGGCGGATCCGTGCTGGCCACACCGCTGCTGCTCTATGTCGTCGGCGTGCGGGATCCGCATGTCGCCATCGGCACGTCCGCCGCGGCCGTGGCCGTCAACGCCCTGATCAACCTGATCGGACACGGTCGGGGCGGGCGGGTGAAATGGCCCTGCGCGACGGTGTTCGCCGCCGCCGGCCTGGCCGGCTCCTTCGTCGGCTCGAGCCTCGCCAAACAGGTCGACGGCCAGCGGCTGCTGCTGTTCTTCGCCCTGGCCATGGCGGCGATCGCCCTGTCGATGCTGCGGCGGCCGAAAAGCGAGGGCGATCCCCAGGTTCACATCACCTGGCAGTTGACGCTCAAGCTCGCGCCTCTGGGGCTGCTGACCGGACTGGCGGCGGGCTTCTTCGGCATCGGCGGCGGCTTCCTGATCGTGCCGGGCCTGATGGCGGCCACAGGCATGACGCTGGCCAACGCAGCGGCGTCCTCGCTGCTGTCGGTGGCGCTGTTCGGCGCCGCGACCTCGACCAACTACGCCCTGTCCGGGCTGGTGGACTGGCCGGTGGCCGGCCTGTTCATCCTCGGCGGCGCGGCGGGCGGCTGGGTCGGTCTCAAGGGCGCCGGCGCGCTGGTCGGCCACGCCCTGCTGGCGCGGCGCCTGTTCGCGGGACTGGTGCTGCTGGTCGCCGCCTATGTCGCCTGGAAGGCGCTCGGGCTCTAGCCGCGGGTCAGGCGGGCCGTTTGTAGATCTCGCACAACGTATCGAGCATGCGGATCGCGGCCGGATCGTCGAGCCGGTAGTAGATCGTCTGGGCGTCCCGCCGGGTCGCGACGAGGCCCTCGGCCCGCATCTTCGCCAGATGCTGCGATGTCGCGGACTGGGCCAAGCCGACATGGGCTGACAGGTCACCCACCGAGCTCTCGCCCTCGATCAGTTTGCACAGGATCAGCAGCCGCTGCTCGCTGGCCAGCAGCTTGAGCAGACGGGCGGCCGCATGGGCGCTGTTCTCAAGCTCGGACAGCTCGGTCGAGGACGGTCGTGCGGCAACGCGGCTGGTCATCCGCCTAATGTAGAAAACACGCATACATGTGCAAGCCCGAGCCGCCGCCGCGGTCGCTATGCCGCGGCGGCGCGTTTCGGCTGGTCATCCCTGAGCACGACGTAGATCGCCGGGATCACCAGCACCGTCAGCAGCGTCGAGGACGCCAGGCCGAACAGCAGCGAGATCGCCAGACCCTGGAAGATCGGGTCGAACAGGATCACGGCGGCGCCGATCATCGCCGCCAGGGCGGTCAGCACGATCGGCTTGAAGCGGATCGCGCCGGCCTCGAGCAGCACCTCGCGCAGCGGTCGCCCGTCGCCCTGGCTGTGGCGGATGAAGTCCACAAGCAGGATCGAGTTTCGCACGATGATCCCGGCCAGGGCGATGAAGCCGATCATTGAGGTCGCCGTGAACGGCGCGCCGAACAGGATGTGGCCGATGACGATGCCGACGAGGGTCAGCGGGATCGGGGTCAGGATGACCAGCGGCAGGCGGAAGCTTTTGAACTGGGCGACGACCAGCACATAGATGCCGAGGATAGCGACCCCGAAGGCGGCGCCCATGTCGCGGAACGTCACCCAGGTGATCTCCCATTCACCGTCCCACAGGACGGTCGGGCGGCTTTCATCGGTTGGCTGACCGTGCAGGCGGATGTCCGGCTTGGGAACATCCTTCCAGTCGCCCTCCCTGATGGCCTTGTCGACCGCCAGCATGCCGTAGATCGGCGCCTCGTAGGCCCCGGCCAGCTCGCCGAGGATCATGTCCACGTCGCGGCCGTCGCGGCGGAAGATGTGCGTCGAGCCGGCTTCCTGGCTGGCCGTGACGACCTCGCCGAGGGCGACCAGGCGGCCGGTCTGGGACTGGGCCACGGGCATGGCCGCGAGGCCTTCGCCCCAGCTGCGCGCGGACTGCGGCAGGCGGACGGAGATTTCCAGCGGGTCCCGGCCTTCACCGCGGTGGGCGTAGCCGACCACCTGGCCGCCCAGCGCCGCGCCGATCGAGTCATAGACGTCGCGGTCGGTGACGCGCAGCGCCTCCAGCCGGTCGCGGTCGGGAACCAGGCGCAGGCCAGGCCGGGGTTGTCCGTAGCTGTCGTCGACGTCGACGATGTAGGGCACGGAGCGGAAGGTCGCCTTGACCCGTTCAGCCACGGCGCGACGCGTCTTCGCGTCCGGGCCGTAGACCTCGGCCAGCAGGGTGGCCATGACCGGCGGTCCCGGCGGCGCCTCGACCACCTTGATCGATGAGCCGGCGGGCAGGGTCAGCGCCGCCAGGCGCTCACGCAGGTCCAGGGCGATGATGTGGCTGGAGCGTTTCCGCTCGCCCTTTGCCGCCAGGGCCACGGACAGGTCGCCCATCTCCGGCTTGTTGCGCTGGTAGTAGTGCCGGACCAGGCCGTTGAAGTTGAACGGCGAGGCGGTCCCGGCATAGGCGTCGATGGCGGTGACCTCGGGCAGGGCCCGGGTGATCAGCGCCGCGTCGTTCAGCACGCGCTGGGTCGCCTCGAGCGACGTGCCTTCGGGCAGGTCGACGACCACCTGCAGCTCCGACTTGTTGTCGAACGGCAGCAGCTTCACGGTCACCGTCTTGGTGGCGAACATGGCGCAGGCGACCAGGGTCGCGAGGCCCACGGCGATCAGGAAGGTCCAGGCGCTGCTGCGGGTGGCGATGACGCCGCCGGCGACCTTGCGGTAGACGGCGCCCAGTTTGCCCTCGCCGTGATGACCGCCATCGGCGGCCAGGGTCTTGCGCGCGAACCGCACCATCAGCCAGGGCGCGATGACCACGGCGACGAAGAACGAGAACACCATGGCGGCCGAGGCGTTGACCGGGATGGGCGCCATGTAGGGGCCCATCAGGCCGGACACGAACAGCATCGGCAGCAGGGCGGAGACCACGGTCAGGGTGGCGACCACGGTCGGGTTGCCGACCTCGGCCACGGCCTCGACCGCCGCGTCGATCCGGCTTCGGCCATCCTTCATCGCCCAGTGGCGGGCGATGTTCTCGATCATGACGATGGCGTCGTCGACGAGGATGCCGATCGAGAAGATCAGCGCGAACAGGCTGACCCGGTTGATGGTGTAGCCCATCAGGTTCGACGCGAAGAGGGTCAGCAGGATGGTCGTCGGAATGACCACAGCCGTCACCGCCGCCTCGCGCCAGCCGATGGCGAAACCGATCAGAACCACGATCGACAGGGTCGCCAGACCGAGGTGGAACAGCAGCTCGTTGGCCTTCTCGTTGGCGGTCTCGCCATAGTCGCGGGTCACCGCGACATCCAGGCTGTCGGGCAGCAGCGTGCCCTTGAGGGCCTCGACCCGGGCCAGCACGGCGTGGGAGACCACGACGGCGTTGGCGCCCTTGCGCTTGGCGATGGCCAGGCTGACGGCGGGGGCCTGGCTCCAGTCCTGGCCGACGCGGGCGTAGCGCCAGGCGCGGGCCTGGTCCTCACGCGGGGCCTCGATCACCTTGGCGACGTCGCGGACATAGACCATCTCGCCGCGCGCGGAGGGCAGGGCGATCAGGCCGATGTCGACGGCGCTGGCCAGGGTGCGGCCGGCCGTCACCTGAACGGACTGGCCGTTGTTGCGGACCTGACCGGCCGGGAAGGCGCGGTTGGCCTGACGGATGGCGTCCATCAGTCCGCCCAGCGACACGCCGTGCAGGGCCAGTCTGGCGGGATCGGGCTCGACGCGGATTTCCTGCGGCCTGCCGCCGACGATGAAAGTCAGGCCGACGTCGTCGACCTTGGCCACCTCGGTGCGCAGCTTGCCGGCCAGTTCATACAGCGCCTGGTCGGTCCACTGGCCGGCCGCGCCGGGCTTCGGCGACAGCGTCAGCACAAGGCTGGGCACATCGTTGATGCCGCGGGTCTGTATCAGCGGCTCGGGAATGCCGGCCGGGATGCGGTCCATGTTGGCGCGGACCTTCTCATGCACGCGCACGGCCGCCGCGTCGGGATCAACCCCGACCTTGAAACGGGCCGTGACCATGACCTGGTCGTCGTCAGCGAAGGTGTAGACGTGTTCGACGTCGGCGACGCTCTTGACGATGGTCTCGAGCGGCTTGCCGACCAGTTCGATGGCGTCGGGCGCGCGCAGACCGGGCGCGGCGACCATGATGTCGACCATCGGCACGCTGATCTGCGGCTCTTCCTCACGCGGAATGCTCGCCAGCGCCAGCAGGCCCACCGCGATGGCGGCCAGCAGGAACAGCGGGGTCAGCGGCGACTTGATCGTCGCCCGGGTCAGCCGCCCGGAAAGGCCGAGGTTCATTGACCGGCTCCGGCAGGCACGAGGACATCACCGGGGCGAACGCCGGACAGCAGTTCGACATCGGCGGCAGTCGGCGCGGCGGTCGTCTGCACCGGTGTTTCGGAGACCGCGCCGTCCTTGCCGACCAGCCGGACGTAGTCGATGCCGTAGCGGGTCGAGACATAGCGGCGCGGAACCACCAGCGCCTGGCGCTGGCCGACACGGATGCCGACGCGGACGCGTTGCCCGACCAGATCTCCCGGAAGCCCGGCGGCGGTGACGTCTGCGACGACCTGTCCGGCGGTCACGGACGGATAGACCTGCGTCACCTGTCCTGTTGTGGCCACACCGCGCAGGTCCTCGGCGGCCAGCTGGACAGCGTCGCCGACCTTGAGGGCCTGGGCCTGGGCTTCGGGCAGTTCGATACGGACGACGGTCGGCCCGGCGGTGATCCGGGCGACCGACTGGCCGGCCATGACGACCGAGCCGAGCGGCACATCTGCGGTCAGCACCCGCCCCGACGCCGGCGCCAGGATGGCGCCCTGGGCGCCCAGCTCGGCGCTGGCCGCGCGCTGGGCCTTCGCCGCGGCCAGGGTGGCGTTGGCGGCCTTGGCCATGGCTTCGACCTGGTCCATGCGGGCCTGGGCGTAGATGCCCTGATTGAACAGGGTGCGCGTACGGGAGAGATCGCCCTGGGCCCGCGCCGCATCGGCTGCGGCGGCGGCGACCTGCGCGTCATAGGACGCCGTCACCAAGGCCAGGCGGTCATCCCTTACCGTGGCGATCAGCTGGCCCTGACGGACCATGTCGCCCTCCTTGACCAGTAGGGACACCAGCACGCCGGAAATCCGCGCCCTGGCTTCGCCCATGTCCCGCGTCGTCAGGGTGGCCGAGACCGGCTTGATGTCCGCGACCGTGCTCCAGGCCAGGGTCATCCGCCCCGCGGCCGGCGCGCGCGCCGGCGCCGGCTCAGCCGGTTCGGAGCCGCCGCAGGCTGACAGCAGCAGAGCGGCGCTCAAGGCGCCGGCGAGGGAAAGGAGTCTGGCCATGGTCCGCCCGTTCGTGGGTTCTGGTTTCGCGTGACTAGCGACGGTCGAGCACGGAGCCCGTCCCGCTGTCGATCGTCACCGTCGGCAGGCCCGCGGCCTTCCAGGCCATGATCCCGCCGGCAAGATGGGAGTCGATGGTGTGACCGGCCTTCTGGCAGTGGCCGATGGCGGTCGCCGACCGCTTTCCCGACCCGCACTGGAGCACCATCAGCTTGTCGCCGGCGGCGGGCAGGGCGCCCGGATCAAACGTCGAGAGCGGGAAGTTCAGCGCGCCGTGAATGCGCTCGGCGGCGAACTCGCCCGGTTCACGCACGTCGATCAGCAGGATCTCGTGCGCGTCGAGGGAGGCCTTCACCTGGGCGGGGGTCAGGTCCTTGGTCTTGGGGGAGCCGAACATCGGAGGATCCTTCTGAAACAGGGCGGTCAGGCGACCGCGCAAAACAGGGTGGACAGGGTCTCGACCAGGGCGCGGGCCTGACCGCTCTGGAGGCTGTAGTAGATGGTCTGGCCATCCCGGCGCGCCGAGACGATGCCGTCGCGGCGCAGGAGGCCCAGATGCTGCGACGCCAGGGTCTCGCGAATGCCGAGCAGCTGCGCCAGCGCGCCCACCGACTGCTCGCCGCCGACCAGCGAGCAGACGATCATCAGCCGGTGCGGGTTCGCCAGTCCCTTGAGCAGGGTGCAGGCGTCCTCCGCCGAGGCCTTCATCGCGTGAGCATCTAAATTCATAGTTGCGTATATGCGATTGTCAGAATATGAAGTCAAGCATCGACACGTTAAGCCCGGCTCGTCGGTCCCGACGTGATCCGTATCAAAGCCTGCCGACCGGAACGGGCGGACCCTGCTGCTCTCAACCGGAGGCGTTCGGAGGAATATGACCATGGCCAAGCCGCGTATTGTCATCCTGGGCGCAGGGCTGGGCGGCGCCATCGCCGCCTTCGAAATCAAGGAGGCCGTCGGCGACCGGGCCGAGATCACCGTCATCAACAAGGGCGACACCTTCCACTTCGTGCCGTCGAATCCCTGGGTGGCCGTCCACTGGCGAAAGCGTGACGCGATCGAAGTGAAGCTGCCACCCGTCTTCAAGAAGAAGGGGATCAGCTTCGCCGGCGTCGGCGCCAAACGGGTTTCGCCGGCCGACAACCGCATCGAGCTGAACGATGGCAGTTCGCTGACCTACGACTACCTGGTCATCGCCACCGGGCCGGAGCTGGCCTTCGACGAGATCGAGGGCCTGGGGCCGCACGGCGGCTTCACCCAGTCGATCTGCCATGTCGATCACGCCGAGACGGCGGCCGCGGCCTTTGATCGCTTTGTCGAGAACCCGGGGCCCATCGTCGTCGGCGCCGTGCAGGGCGCGTCCTGCTTCGGCCCGGCCTACGAATTCGCCATGATCCTCGACACGGAGCTCAAGCGCCGCAAGATCCGCGACAGGGTTCCGATGACCTTCGTCACCTCCGAACCCTATGTCGGCCATCT
>CANJYY010000090.1 GCA_947479185.1 Caulobacteraceae bacterium | reverse complement strand
CAGCATGATGTGCCAGCCGCCCGGCTTGAGGGCCACCGTCGCGCCGGCGGGGACCGGCAGGCCGCCGGGACGCGGGTGCATCATCGCCTGGCCGCCCATGATCATCGACTCATGGATTTCGGCGCGGGCGGCCACGGGGGTGGCGACCGACATCAGGGTGTCGGCGGCCGGGCCGGCGTTGCTGATCACGGCGTAGCCGGCGCCGTTGCCGCCCTGGGGGGCGGGGCGGGACCAGGCCTGGCTGACCTGCACGGTCGAGGAGGCTGCGAGCACCGGCGCGGCGATCAGGGTCAGGGCGGCGGCGAAAGCGAGGGGTTTCATGCGAGGGCTCCTGGACTGGACATCTAGTGATCGTGGCCGGTCATACCGGGCATGCCGCCCCCGCGCACGACCAGTTCGATCGGCGCGCGGCCGGCATTGCGGAACACCAGCGTGGCGGGAATGCGGTCGCCCGCCTTGAGCGGCCGGGTCAGGCCGATGAACATGACGTGCTTGCCGCCGGGCTGGAAGACGACGGTCTGGCCGGCCTTGAACGGCACGCCGTCCTTCAGCTCCGCCATCCGCATCATGCCGTTGGCCGTCGAGGTTTCGTGAATCTGGACCTTCGCGGCGACTGGCGATTCCACGGCGACCAGGACGTCCGGGCCGGTGTTGTTGTTGGTCACCGAGAAGAACCCGGCGCCGGTTCCCTCGGCGGGGGCCGGGCGGCTGAAGGGGTCGGCGACGGCGATGCCGGCGCTGCTGTAGGACGGCGGCTTGCCGGGCGAGCAGGCGGCGAGGAGCAGGACGGCGAGAAGAGGCGCGAGACGCATGGTGATGTCCCTTTCGATCTAGAGCGCGTGTTTCAGTTTCAGGGCCCGCGGCGCAAGCCTGTCGACGGCGAAGGCCAGCAAAATCGACAGTCCCAGCAGCGGGAAGATGAGGCCCGTCGCCAGGGCGAACAGGGCGAAGCCGCTGACCGGACCGGGCTGGACGGGGGCGGGCGGCGCGGCCAGCCGGCCTTGTGGTCGCCGGCGCCACCACATCACGGCCGCCGAAACGCTGAGGGTGATGATGGCCAGGCACCCGGCCAGCATGACCAGCTGGTTGATCAGGCCGAACTGGCCGCCGGTGTGGACGGCGATGCCCCATTCCACGGCCTTCGACACCGGGCCGTAGTCCCGGAAGCCGAGGTCGGCGATGACCCGGCCGCTGTACTGGTCGAGGTGGATGACGCGCTGGCCGGTGGCCTGCCGGGGGTAGCTCTGGATCGTGTAGACGCCGCCCGCCGAAGCCGGCAGTCGCACGACATAGCCGGGGGTCACGCCGCGCTGACGGGCGATGTCCAGGACGGCGGCGATCGGGACCGCGCCCGGGCCGGCTGACGCCACGGTCGGCGCGGCTGACGGATCCATCGTCCAGGAGCCGGCCTTCGTCGCGGCTAGCGCCGCGTCCGAGGCTACGGCCGTGGCCTTGACCTGCGCCGGCATGCCGAGGCCGGCCTCGTTGACCAGCCGGCGGAAGTTCTCGCCCCAGTAGCCCGACCAGGGCATGCCGGTGACGGCCAGGAACAGCAGGATCACGCAGGCGAAGGCGCCGGTCACCGCGTGCAGGTCGCGCCACCAGATGCGCCTGGCCGGTGTGGCCCGCAGCGTGACGACGCCCTCCGTCCGGCCTCTCGGCCACCACAGGAAGACGCCCGAGGCGACCAGCAGGATGGCCCAGCCGGCGACCACCTCGATGATCAGGTTGGGCGCCTTGCCGAGGATCTCGAGGCTGTGGATGTGGCTGATCAGCTTCATCGGCCGCTGTTCGTCCGCCACAGCATCGAGCACCCGGCCCGTCGAGGGGACGAGGAAGACCGAGATGAT
This sequence comes from Caulobacteraceae bacterium, assembly GCA_947479185.1. GTDB lineage: Bacteria > Pseudomonadota > Alphaproteobacteria > Caulobacterales > Caulobacteraceae > Caulobacter. The sequence goes on along the minus strand of CANJYY010000090.1, from coordinate 6,726 downwards.
CTCGCCCTTGCCGTCGCGGATGCCGACCTCGGCCGACCGGTCGGGCGCCGGGGGCGGGGTGAAGCGCACCGGCGTTCCGGCCTGTACGGCCAGGGCGCGGGCGATCAGGGCTTCGGGCGCGAGTGACGGGGCCGTCGTCTGTTCGACCACCAGGCGCCGGTGTTCGAGCACCGGGGCGAGTTCGTCGCGGAACAGATAGAGCGCGCCGGTGGTCGCCAGCAGGATGAAGAACGGCAGGCAGATCAGGCCGGCGTAGAAATGCCAGCGCCAGATGGTGCGGTAGAGGCGGCTCGCGCCGGGCAGGGCTTCGTCGGTGGACATGCTGGACCTCCGGACGGGCGGCGGCGGATCACGCCGCCGCCCTCTGGGTTAGAACGAGGCCGTCAGGCCGGCGTAGAGCGACCGGCCGTCGCCGGGCCAGTAGGCTGCCGTGCCCGCGCCGGCGAGGACCGCCGCCTGGACGTTGGAGACATAGGCCTCGTCCGTCAGGTTGCGGGCGTCGACAAACAGCGAAAGGCCGTCGGAGACCTTCCAGCCCGCATTCAGGTTCAGGATGGCGTAGCTCGGGGCCGTGGTGGTGTTGCGGTAGTCGACCTCGATGTCCGACGCCGACCATTCCACGGACGGGGCGAGGAACCAGCCCGCCGGGGCGTCATAGCGCAGTTCCGCCCGATAGAAGTGCTCGGGCACGATCGGCAGGCGGTTGTCGCCGTACTGAACATCGCCGTCGAAGCGGAAGTCCGACCAGGTCCAGGTCTGGCGCAGCCGCCAGTTTGGCGCGACCCGCCAGTCCAGCGCCGCCTCGAGACCCTGGTGGATCGTGCGGTCGGCGTTGAAGGTCGAGGCCGGGATGCCGGGCGCGACCGTGAACTGCAGCATCTCCTTGTCGAGCACCGCGCGATAGACCGTGACGTCCCAGGTGAACGGGCCGCGACGGCCGCGCGCGCCGGCCTCGGCGGTCCAGGCTTCCTGGGCCTGAACGGGCGCGAAGCCGGTTCCGGTCGGCGACATCGCGCCCAAGTTCGGCGGCTCGACCGATTTGGTCAGGTTGGCGAACAGCTGGGAGCCGTCCTCGGCTTCCCACAGCAGGCCGATGCGCGGGGCGAACCACTCATAGGTCTTGCTGGCTTTCAGGTTGAAGGTCCCGCCCACGCCCGGCAGGGCGAAGCTCTCATAATCCCGGCCGGCATGGCCCCAGGTCCCGCCGCCGACGAGGGCGAGGTGATCGGTGACGAACAGTCGCCCCTCGGCGAACAGATCGGCGGCGTCGGCGTTCTGCAGCGTCCGTGAACGCTCCGCGCCGCGCGCGCCGGTCAGGTTGACATAGAAGTTGGAGTCCAGGTCACCCTTGCGCAGCCAGAGACCCGCATAGGCGTCGGCCTTCATCCCGGCGATCTCGCCCTGCCAGTCGAGACGGCCGAAGCCCCCCCAGTTGCGGCTCTGCTGATCGATGACCTGGAAGATCGGGTGGTCGAGATCCTTCCACAGGCCGTAGACCGCGCCCTCGAACACCGTGCTGTCGCTGAGTCGCCAGGTGGTGCGCAGCGAGGCGCGCAGGCCGCGCTGGTTACGGCCCTGGTCGTTGGCGTAGTTGGCCGGCGCGGTCTGGCGCGGATTGGCCTGGAACTGCGCCCAGGTCAGGACGCCGGGAATCTCCTGGTTGATGTTCGAGCCGTTGACGATCAGCCGGACCTCGCGGTCCTCGCCGAACGACCGGCCGAGGTTGAGCGAGCCGAACTGGAGGTTCTGCTGGCTCTGCGAGCGCCAGCCCTGACCGGTCTGGTTGGTGCCGGCGACATAAAGGTCCCAGTCGCCGAACTGACGGGCGAGGGCGAGGTTCTCGCGCAGCAGGCCGAAGGAGCCGCCGTCGACGCGGACCTGCTGCTCGAAGCCGGCGGTGGCGCCCGTCGGAGTGACCATGTTGATGGCCCCGCCGAGCAGCGAGCCGCCGAAGCGCAGGGCGTTGCCGCCCCTGTAGACCTCGACGAACCGCGTGGTCAGCGGATCGGCGATCTGACTGTCGCCATAGCCGTCGGCCTCGTTCAGCGGCACGCCGTCCTGGGCCAGCAAAAGGCCGCGGTTGTGGTTGGCGTTGCCGATGCCGGAGCCGCGGATCGAGATGCGCACATCGCCGCCCCACTTGCGCTGGGCGTAGACGCCGGGGGCGTCGCGCAGCATGTCGTCGAGGGCCAGCGCCTCGCGGCTCGTGAAGGATTCCGCCGAGATCACCGAGACGGCGCCGGGCGTGCGCGACAGGCGCTTGCGGGCGTCGGCGACAACGGCGGGGTCCTCGGGGTCGGGGTTCGCGGTGACGATGACGGAGTCGACCGTGGTCGGAGCGTCGGCGGCGTGGGCGAAGGCGGGCGCGGCGAGACAGCTCGCGCCGAGCAGGAGGGCGCGCAGCCGCGCGCCTTGGATCGTGATCATGGGAATGGATTTCCAGAAAGGTCTGACAGGGCGCGCGTCGGCGCGCCCGGCGAAGGGTCAGGCGGTCTGGAGGGCGGGTGGTCCGGTCGAGGGCGGCCGGGGCGGCGCGCGGGCGCCCGGCAGGCGGCTGGCGCGGTCGATGGGCGCGAGGCGCTTTTCGGCTGCGTAACGAATGGGCAGGGCGAGCGCTTCGCCGGGCGAGACGGCCGCGATCGAGGCCATGACGCAGTCGTGACACTTGAGGCCGCCGAAGCCGTGATGCTGTGTATCGCCGCCCGGAACCGTGACAGTCTTGGCCCCGTCGATCGTACAGAGCACGACCGTGCGAGCGTCTGTTTTCGCTTCCGTGGCAAGGGATGCGGCCGGAATCAGCAGCTGGATGCAGAGCGCGAGCAGGGCCAGCGCCGCGGGCAGGACGCCGCGACGCGAAGGCGGCCGGAAAGGGCTGCTGCTGCGCATGGCTGGGCGACTACGCCGCCGCGCGGGGTTTCGCAAGCCGTTCGCAGGTCCCCATATAGAGCCATTGGCAATCCGGAGGCGGCATGGCGGCGGAGGTTTCTCCCGGCGAGTACAAGGATGTTGTGCTGTTCCTGGCGACGGCGGGCGTGGTCGTGCCCCTGTTCCGCCGCTGGCGCATAAGTCCCATTCTCGGCTTCCTCGGCGCGGGCGTGGTGCTGGGGCCCTACGGGTTGGGCGCTCTGGCCGACACCATTCCCTGGCTGGCCGCCGTGACCATCGAGAAACCCCAGGACGTCGCCCAGCTGGCCGAGTTCGGCGTCGTCTTCCTGCTGTTCATGATCGGGCTGGAGCTGAGCTGGGAACGACTGCGGCTGATGCGCCGGTTCGTCTTCGGCATGGGCGCGCTGCAGGTCGCCGTCTGTTCGGCGGCCATCGCCACGGTCGCCTTGATGCTGGGCCAGCCGCTGCAGGCGGCCGCCGCCATCGGCGCGGCCCTGGCCCTGTCCTCGACCGCCATGGTCATGCCGCTGCTGGCCGAGAGCAAACGCCAGCACAGCCAGGCCGGCCGGGCGACCTTCGCCGTGCTGCTGTTCCAGGACCTGGCCGTGGCGCCGATCCTCATTACGCTGACGATCATCGGCAGCCAGGGCGACGGCGAGCTCTTTTCGCCCAAGATGCTGCTGACCTTCGCCCCGGCCGCGATCGGCATCGTGGCGCTGGTGGTGTTCGGCCGGCTGCTGCTGCGGCCGATGATGAAGTCGGTCGCGCGGGCCAAGAGCGAGGAGCTGTTCATGGCCGCCTCGCTGCTGATCGTCATCGGCGCGGGACTGGTGGCGGCCCTGACCGGCCTGTCGATGGCGCTGGGCGCCTTCATCGCCGGCCTGCTGCTGGCCGAGACCGAGTACCGGCACGAGGTCGAGGTGACCATCGAGCCGTTCAAGGGCCTGCTGCTGGGGCTTTTCTTCCTGTCGATCGGCATCGGCCTGGACCTGTCCTTGCTGGTGGCCAAGCCGGTGCTGATCGTCGGTATGGCGGTCGGCGCCCTGCTGCTGATCGGCACTGTGGTGTTCGTCCTGGGGCTGATGTTCGGCCTCAAGCCGCGCAAGGCGCTGGAGGCCGGGCTGCTGCTGGCGGCCGGCGGCGAGTTCGCCTTCGTCATCCTCGACACGGCGATGAACAGCGGCGTCGTCGACCGCGAGGTCGGCCGCACCGTGCTGGTGGCCTCGACCCTGACGATGTTCTGCATTCCCGTGCTGGCGGCGCTCGGCGCGAAGCTGGGCGGACGGCCCGGCGCCAATCCGGCCGCCAACACGCCTGTCGAACCGGCCGCGCCGCCGGCCGGCGAGACGGCGGTGGTCGTCGTCGGCTACGGCCGGGTCGGCCGTCTGGTCGGCGACATGATGGGCCGGCACGACATTCCCTGGGTCGCGGCCGAACGGGATCCGAGGCTGGTGGAAGCCGGACGCCGCGCCGGCGCCTCGGTGTTCTACGGCGACGCCTCGCGGGCCGAATTCCTGCGCCGCTGCGGCCTCGACACGGCCCGCGCCCTGGTGGTGACGATGGACAACCCCGAAGGCAACGAGGTGGTCGTGGCCACCGCCCGCGAGATGCGGCCCGACCTGAAGATCGTCGTGCGCGCGCGCGACGCGCGACACGCCAAGCGGCTCTACGAGCTGGGGGCCACCGACGCCGTGCCGGAGACGATCGAGGCCTCGCTGCAGCTGTCAGAGGCGGCGCTGGTCGACATCGGCATCCCGATGGGCCTGGTCATCGCCTCGATCCACGAGCGGCGCGACGAGTTCCGCAACGAGCTCAACCGGCCGGAGGCGCTCGGTGGGCGGCGTCGGCTGCGGGACGGGGTGAAGCCTTGAAGCGGCCGTCGAGGGCGCCGCCCTTCATCGCCGGATAGGCCAGGGCGAACGACACAAGCGCCACGAGGATCAGCGCCGGGATCAGGGCCCCGTCCTCGCGCTTGCGGCCGAGCAGCAGCACGATCCCGCCCAGCAGCGCGAGGGCCAGGCCGAAAGCGATGGCCTTGAGCACGTCTGTGAGCAACCCGCCCGTCGGCGCGGTCAGCAGCACCACCGGAATCTGGAACACAGCGGCCGCCGCCCAGATCATGCCGAACCGGCGCACGAGGGGATGTTGCAGGGTCATGAGGGGTCTCGCCGGCGGGATCGTTGGTCCAAGCATAGGCGCATTCGCCGGGCCGTCCCCTGCCGTTTCATGTGGCGGGCGAGACTTGACCCGCGAGGGCTTCAATTAAATAACTGACCAGTCAGTTATAAACAGAGGCGCAGATGCTCCCCGTCGGCGAACCCAGGTGGCGGCGTCGCAAGGAGGCCCGTCCCGGCGAGATCGTCGCCGCGGCGCTGGCCGTGTTCGCCGAGAAGGGCTTCGCCGCCGCGCGGCTCGACGACATCGCCGCCCGGGCCGGAGTCAGCAAGGGCGCCCTCTATCTCTATTTCGAGACCAAGCAGGACCTGTTCGCCGCCGTGGTGCGCGATGCGATCAGCCCGAATCTGGCGGCTGTCGAAGTCGCGGCGGGCGCCATCAACCTGCCCTTCGCCGTCATCATCAGGGCGCTGATTGAACAGGCCGCAGAGATGATGACGGTCTCGCCGGTCGGGCCGGTGGCCAAGATGGTCATCGCCGAGTCGCGCAACTTTCCGGAACTGGCGCGGGTCTGGCACGACGAGGTGGTCGCGCGGATGCTCGGCGTCCTGACCGGCCTGATCGAGCGGGCCCAGGCGAAGGGCGAGGTCCGGCCGGGCGACGCCCGGTTTCATGCCCTGGCCCTGATCGGTCCGCTGCTGATGGGCGTGCTCTGGCGTGAGGTCCTGACGCCGGTCGGCGCCGCCCCGCTGGATCTGCGGGCGCTGGCCCGGCAGCATGTCGACACCATCCTGGCCGGCCTGCTGGCCGAAGGAGGCCGCTGATGCCCCCCAAATCGCGTATCGCCATCGTGGCCCTGGCCCTGATCGCCGGAGCCGGCGCTTGGTGGATCTGGGGCCGCGAGCCGGCCCGCGCCGACACGCTGTCCGGCTATATCGAGGGCGAGGCGCTGTACCTCTCGTCCTCGACCTCGGGCGCGGTCTCGGCCGTTTCGGTGGTGCGCGGTCAGCGCGTCACGGCCGGCCAGCCGCTGTTCGCGCTCGACGCCGCGCCGCTGGTCGCCCAGCGCGACCAGGCCGCCGCGGTGCTGGCGGAGGTTCGGGCGCGGCTCGACGACGCCCGCAAGGGCCAGCGGCCGCAGGAGCTGGCCGTCACCGACGCCCAGCGCGCCGCCGCCGAGGCCGCCCTGCGCCAGGCCCAGGCCGAGTACAACCGCATCGCGCCGCTGGTAAAGCAGGGCATCTACGCCCCCGCCCGGCTGGACACCGTCCGCGCCGCCCGCGATTCGGCCGTGGCCAACCTCAACGCCGTGACCCGCCAGCGCGCGGCCCAGATCCTCGGCGCCCGGCCTGACGCCGTGCGCGCCGCCGAGGCCCAGGTGCAGCAGGCGCGCGATGCCCTGGCGGCCGCGCAGGCCCAGCTCGACCGCACCGGCCCGCGCGCGCCGGCCGACGCCCGGGTCGAGCAGGTCTTCTTCCAGCCCGGCGAATGGGCCGCCGCAAACCAGCCGGTGGTGTCGCTGATCCCCGACGACCGGGTGAAGGTGCGGTTCTTCGCGCCGCAGGGCGCGCTGTCCCGCTACCGGATCGGCCGGCGCATTGCGTTCGGTTGCGACGGCTGCGCGCCCGGCCTGACCGCGACCATCGACTATGTCAGTCCCCGGCCGGAGTTCACGCCGCCGATCATCTACAGCCGCGACAGCCGCGACCGGCTGGTGTTCCTCAT
>CANJYY010000089.1 GCA_947479185.1 Caulobacteraceae bacterium | reverse complement strand
GACGGTGGTGGCAGGCGGCCCAGCGCGGGCCCCGGGCCTCGCGCAGGACAGCTTCCGGCAGGGGCTGCCCGATCCGGTCGCGACAGTCGGCGGCGAGCGCCGCGTGATAGGCGGCGTCGTTCAGCCCCATGAAGCGATGCAGGAAATCGGCTGGCGCGTAAACCAGCCCGCAGGCGGCGAGCAGTTCGACCTCGATCTCGAGGGTAAGGATCTCGGAGTCGATCAGCACTCCGTCACAGTCGAAGATCACGGCGGCGGGCGTTTGCATGCGCACCCATAACAAAAGGGCCTCCCGGGTCGGAAGGCCTTTGTCAGTCAACTCTGGTTGCGGGCTGTGAGCCGCTGTGTTCCGCCGGGCCGGCTTCGGGGGAGGAGTCAGGCCCGGCGGAACGGCGCGGCGCGCCTCACAGGCCGACGACGCCGAGGTTGGCGGCGGCGATGATGAGGAACAGCGGCAGGGCGGCGAGGGCGAGCGCGGCGACGTTGCTGAAGTTCTGAGTGGCCTTGGTCATGTCTTTATCCCCTTGGATCTGTTTGGCTGCGGAAGCCCGCGTCCGGTGTTCAGGGGTATAGGCAAGTGTTCGCGGCAACACCCGTTAAGTGTGCGTCATGACTTCGATTTAAGCATGTGACGGCGGTGTAAGGTTATTACACGGCGGTAATGGTCTTGACGGAGGGGATAGGGCGTAGGGACTAGGGCTTAGTAACGGGATTGGCGCGGCGGCGGCGGCGCGCGCCGGTCGAACTAGCCCCTGCCCCCTAGTCCCTAGGCCCTTTCGGTAGGCGTCACCAGAAAGTGCCCGCGCAGGGCGGCGATGGGCGCGGCGCGCTGGTCCTGCCAGGCCTCGACATGGACGTTGGCGATGCGCCGGCCGACCTTCTTGATCTCGGCCCGGGCGTAGGTCGTCAGCGGACGGCCCGAGCGCAGGTATTCGATCGACACGTCGATGACGCGCGGCTGACGGGCCTGGCCTTCCTTGACCAGCAGCTGGGCCATCGCCGTCATCTCCATGAAGGCCCCCAGCACGCCGCCGTGGATCGCCGGCAGGACCGGGTTGCCGATCAGGTGCTGGCCGAACGGCAGGATGGCGGTCATCTCGTCGCCGGCCAGCTCGATGCGCAGGCCGAGGAAACGGGCGTAGGGAATGCGCGCCAGCATGGCGTCGACGGACTCGGCGGGATCACTCATTTCGGCTTCCGGTCCTTGAGATTGGCGCCAAAGCCCCGGCCGCCGCTGGAATCCAGCATGAAGGCCGCCTGGGCCGCCGCGACAGGGTCGGACGGGTCGACGTCGTAGGCCACCGCCCGCACGAAGGCGACCGAGCGGGTTACCTTGTAGCAGTGGGCCTTGGCGAAGATGTCCTTCCCCGGCTCGGCCGGCCGCATGTAGTCGATGCGCAGGTCGAGGGTGGCGATGGTCTTGAACTCGGTCAGGCCCGTGTGCACCGCCTGGCCGCAGGCGTGGTCGAGCAGGGCCGTGACGACGCCGCCGGCGATCACCCCGGTGTCGGGGTCGCCGATCAGCTTCTCGTCGTATGGCACTCGCAGCGTGGCGCCGTCGGCGTCCAGCGAGATGGTCTCCATCTTCAGGGCGATGGCGTGAGGGCTGCCCTGGTTCATGGCGTTGACGAAGTTGCGCATGGCGTCGAGATGATCACTCATGGCTCGGGTGTAGCCGTCACGCGTTGCCATATCCAGATGCTGAAACCTGAAGCCCTGCTGCACCCGACCCCGGCCGGCCTCTATTGCCCGCCGGGCGACTTCCATATCGACCCCGTGCGGCCGGTGGCGCGGGCGGTGATCACCCACGGGCATGCGGACCACGCGCGGGCCGGCCACGGCCATGTCGCCGCCACGCCGCAGACGCTGGACATCATGGCCACGCGCTACGGCGAGGCCTTCGCCGGGGCCGTGCGGCCGCTGGCCTATGGCGAGACCATCGCCCGCGACGGCGTCGAGATCACCCTGGTCCCGGCCGGCCATGTGCTGGGTTCGGCCCAGGTGGTCGTGCGCTGGAAGGGCATGACCGTGGTGGTGTCCGGCGACTACAAGCGGCGGCGCGATCCGACCTGCCCGGCGTTCGAGCCCGTGCCTTGCGACGTGTTCGTCACCGAGGCGACCTTCGGCCTGCCGGTCTTCCGTCATCCGGACGCCGCCGACGAGGTGGCGCGGCTGCTGAAGTCCCTCGACCAGTTTCCGGAGCGGACCCATCTGGTCGGCGCCTATGCGCTCGGCAAGGCCCAGCGGGTCATCGCCCTGCTGCGCGAGGCCGGCCACGACCGGACGATCCATGTGCACGGCGCGATGGAAGGCCTGAACGCCCTCTACGCCCGCCACGGCGTCGACCTCGGACCGCTGGCCTCGGCCACCGAGGCGCAGGGCGACCTGGCCGGAGAGATCGTCATCTGCCCGCCCTCGGCGCTGGGGGACCGCTGGAGCCGGCGGTTCGCCGACCCGGTCAGCGCCTTCTGCTCGGGGTGGATGCGGGTCCGGGCCCGGGCCCGGCAGCGCGGCGTCGAGCTGCCGCTGGTGATCTCCGACCACGCCGACTGGGACGAGCTGACCGACACCCTCGCCGAACTGTCGCCCGGCGAGGTGTGGATCACCCATGGCCGGGAAGAGGCCCTGCTGCGCTGGTGCGCGCTGCGTAACCAGCCGGCGCGGGCCCTGGCCCTGGTCGGCTACGAGGAAGAGGACGAGGACTAGACGGCGCGCGCGTTTTGGGGGCCGAATGGGCGTCGTGGGGGAGTACCGATGAGCCGCAAGGCCGCACGCAACTATCGCTCGCTGAACGCCGACGAGATCGTCAGGACCGTCGGCAAGCTGGCCGACCGGATCGCCGAGCGGTTTCCCGACTCCGGCCTGACCGGCGCGGCGGCGCAGCTGCTCGACACCGCGCGCGACACGGCGCGACGCGCCGGCGGCCTGTCTCGCCCCTACCTGCTGCTGCGCACCCTGGTCTTCCTCGTGGCGGCGGTCGGAGTCGGGGGCTTCGTGCTGATCCTGAAGGATGTCGACTGGTCCGCGCTGGTGGAACACCGCGACGACCCGACCCTCTCCGGGACGCTGGAATCCAGCGTCAACCTGATCATCCTGATGGGCGCCGGCCTGTGGTTCCTGCTGACGCTGGAGGAGCGCTGGAAGCGGGCACGCACCCAGACGGCGCTGCACGAGCTGCGCTCGTTCGCCCACGTCGTCGACATGCACCAGCTGACCAAGGACCCGACCGTCCTGCTGGGCGGGGGCGGCTCCACCCCCTCCTCGCCGGAGCGGCGCATGACGCGCTTCGAGCTGACCCGCTATCTCGAATACTGCGCCGAGATGCTGGCCCTGACCGGCAAGCTGTCGGCCCTTTACGCCGGCGAGAGCCACGACCACATCGTCATCGCCGCCGCCAGCGACGTCGAAAACCTCTGCACCGACCTCGGCCGCAAGATCTGGCAAAAGATCACCATCCTGGGAGACCTGGCGGAGAGCTGAGGGCGCGTGCGTCCTTCGACACGCCGCTTCGCGGCTGCTCAGGATGACGGGCAGAGGTGGCGCTCAAAATCCACGTCATGGTGAGCAGCGGCGAAGCCGCGTGTCGAACCACGCAACCTCTCGACACGGCCTTTGAAGCCGCGGGAGGGCAACCTCCCCGGCATGGACTACATTCCCTCACCATGCGCGCCTTCGCCCATCTGCTGGACCGTCTCGCCTTCACCGCCTCGCGCAACGCGAAGCTGCGGCTGGTGCGCGATTTCCTGCGCGACACGGCCGATCCCGATCGGGGCTGGGCCCTGGCGGCCCTGACCGGGACGCTGAGCTTTTCGGCCGCCAAGCCGGCCGCTATCCGCAAGGCCGTCGAGGCGCGCATGGACCCGGTGCTGTTCGGCTGGTCCTACGACTATGTCGGCGACCTGGCCGAGACCGTGGCCCTGGTCTGGCCTGCCCAGCCGGGCGCCAACCGCGAGCCGGAGCTGTCGGAGGTGGTCGAGGCGCTGCGTACGGCGACGCGCGCCGAGGTCCAGCCGCTGATCGAGCGCTGGCTCGACGCGCTGGATCCGGACGGGCGGTGGGCGCTGCTCAAGCTGCTGACCGGCGGCCTGCGGGTCGGGGTCTCGGCCCGGCTGGCGCGACAGGCCTGCGCCGATCTGGGTGGGGTGACCGTCGGCGAGATCGAGGAGGTCTGGCATGCGCTGGCGCCGCCCTACGAAGACCTGTTCGCCTGGCTGGAGGGCCGCTCCGAGGCGCCCAGCGCCGACAACCCGGGCCGCTTCCGGCCGGTGATGCTGGCCCAGCCGATCGACGAGGCCGTCGACTTCGCCAGGCTCGACCCGGCCGGCTACGCCGCCGAATGGAAGTGGGACGGCATCCGGGTGCAGGCTGTGCGCGAGCGGGGCGAGGCGAGGCTCTATACCCGCACCGGCGACGACATCAGCCACACCTTCCCTGACGTCCTGGCGGCGATGACCTTCGAGGGGGCGCTGGATGGCGAACTGCTCGTCATGCGGGACGGCCGGGTCGCGCCGTTCGGCGACCTGCAGCAGCGGCTGAACCGCAAGACCGTCGATGCGAAGCTGCTGACCGCCTTTCCCGCCGCGATCCGGGCCTACGACCTGCTGCTGGACGGCGAGGAAGATCTTCGCGCGCTTTCCTTTACGGAAAGGCGAAAACGGCTCGAATCGTTCGTTCTGGCGGCGAACAGCCCCCGAATTGACCTCTCGCCGCTACAACCGTTCGAAAGCTGGGATGCGCTGGCCGCCCTGCGCGCCGCGCCGCCCGAGGGTGACCCGCGCATCGCCGAGGGCCTGATGCTCAAGCGCCTCGACAGCCTCTACGAGGCGGGCCGGCCCAAAGGGCCGTGGTTCAAGTGGAAGCGGGATCCACACCTGATCGACGCGGTGCTGATGTACGCCCAGCGCGGCCATGGCCGCCGGTCGAGCTTCTATTCCGACTTCACCTTCGGCGTCTGGCGCGAGGACGCAAACGGCGACCAGGCCCTGACCCCGGTGGGCAAGGCCTATTTCGGCTTCACCGACGAGGAGCTGAAGCAGCTCGACAGGTTCGTCCGCGACAACACCATTGACCGGTTCGGGCCGGTGCGGTCGGTGACCGCCAACCGCGACTTCGGCCTGGTGCTGGAGGTGGCCTTCGAGGGCCTGCAGCGCTCGACCCGCCACAAGAGCGGCGTGGCCATGCGCTTTCCCCGCATCAGCCGCATCCGCTGGGACAAGCCGGCGCGGGAAGCGGACGAACTGGCGACGCTGGAGCGGATGCTGGACTAGCCGTTGAAGCCCGTCACCGCGTCGATGATCTGCTGCTGCGTGGCCTCGTCCATGTAGGGATGCATCGGCAGGGCCAGGACCTTGTCGGCCAGGGCCTCGGTGACCGGCAGGCCGCCGGCGCCCTGCGGGAAGTGGGCGTAGGGTTCCTGCACATGCATCGGCACGGGGTAGTAGACCGCCGTCGGTACGCCCTGGGTCTTCAAATGGGCGGCGAGGCCGTCGCGGTTGTCGTGCTCGATGACATACTGGGCCCAGACCGACTGGCCGCCGTCGATGACCTTCGGCGTCGACAGGACCGCGCCCTTGAGGCCCTCGGCATAGCGGTCGGCGACCACCTGCCGCATCGTGATCTCGTCGGCGAAGATGGCCAGCTTCTCGATCAGCACCGCGGCCTGGATCGTGTCGAGACGCGAGTTCATGCCGATGCGGGCATTGAGGTACTTCGGGTCATGGTCGAACACCCGGCCGTTGAGGTCGGCGGCCACCGCCTTGCCGTGGACGCGGTAGCTGTCCATCAGGTCCCACAGGGCCTTGTCCTTCATCAGCACCGCCCCGCCGTCGCCGTAGCAGCCGAGCGGCTTGGCCGGGAAGAAACTGGTGGTGGCCACGTCGGCCCAATGGATCGGGTGCTGGCCGTTCAGGGTGCAGCCGAAGCCCTGGGCGCTGTCGCTGACCAGCTTCAGGCCGTGGCGGTCGCAGATGGCGCGCAGGGCCGGATAGTCGGCCGGCTGGCCGAACAGGTCGACGGCGATGACCACGGCGGGCTTGAGCTTGCCCTCGGCCTTCACAGCCTCAATGGCGGCTTCGAGCTTCGCCGGGTCGAGGTTGAAGGTGTCCGGCAGCACGTCGACGAACACCGGCGTCGCCTCGACCCACGGCACGACTTCCGGCGTGGCGGTGAAGGTGAACGACGGGCAGAAGACCGCGTCGCCCTTGCCGATCCCCCAGGCCATCAGCGGCAGGGCGATGGCGTCGGTGCCGTTGGCGCAGCTGAGGGCCAGCGGCGCCTGGCCGAAGGCGGCCAGCTCGGCCTCGAACTGGCGGACCTCCGGACCCATGACGTAGCCGCCATGGTCGAGGACTTTGGCGATGGCCGCGTCGAGGCGGTCGCGGATGCGGCGCTGCTGCGCGGCGAGGTCGATGAAGGCGATGCTCATGGGGCGGCTCATAGCGGCGGACGGGCCCGGGTTCGACACAAACCCTGTAACCGGTTGTTGCGTTGCGGCCGGGCCCGGAACCCGGCGATTGTCGTGACCGTTGACGGACGGGGCGTCACACAGCAAGCCAGACCGTATGAACATTCTGCCGGACGCGGTCGATCCGCAACTGCTTCGCCACCTCTCGACCGGAGAGGCCCTGCTGACCCAGTTCCGCGACATCGGCGGCCGACTGGCGGTCAACCTGATCGCCGCGGTGCTGATCCTGGCCCTGGCGATCTGGGCCTCGGGCTGGGCCTCGCGGCTGGTCCAGCGCGCCATCGGCCGGCTGCATTCGGCCCGCCACCCGACCGACCCGACCCTGCAGACCTTCGTCGGCTCGGTGGTCCGGTTCGGCGTTCTGGCCATGGGCCTGGTGGCGGTGCTGCAGCAACTGGGCGTGCAGGCGACCTCGATCCTGGCCGTCCTGACCGCCGCCTCGCTGGCCATCGGCCTGGCCCTGCAGGGGGCGCTGTCGAACATCGCCGCCGGGGTGATGATCCTGATCTTCCGCCCCTATCGCGTCGGGGACGTGATCGAGAGCGCCGGCCGCCAGGGCACCGTGAAGGCGCTGGACCTGCTGGTCACCGAGCTGGCCACGGCCGACAACATCAAGGTCGTCATTCCCAACGGCAAGGTCTTCGGCGACGTCATCCTCAACTACAGCACCCACTCGAAACGCCGCGTCGACGTGGTGTTCAAGGTCCCGCTGAAGGCAGACATCATCGCGGTGCTGCAGCGGCTGCGCGAGCGGGTCGAGAGCGACCCCCGGGTGCGCAAGGAGCCGCCGCCGCTGATCGAGGTGCTCGACCTGACCGAGGCCTTCGCCCAGGCCGCCGTGCGGGTGTGGGTCGTGCGGGACGACGTCTCGGCCGTGCGCACCGACCTGATGCTGGCCGCGCATCTGCTGTCGGAGGACCCGGCCTGCGTGCTGGCCCCGCCCCGTCCCTCCAGCGCGGTGGATCAGTCGGCGCCAATCCCGCCGCGCTCCCTGTTCAGGTCGAAAGCGCCTGCGAAAGATCGGCCAGCAGGTCGTCGCAGTCCTCGATCCCCACCGAAAGCCTGATCAGGGTGTCGCTGATGCCGATCGCCGCCCGCTGCTCGGGCGGGATCGAGGCGTGGGTCATGATCGCCGGATGCTCGATCAGGCTTTCCACGCCGCCGAGCGACTCGGCGAGGGTGAACAGCTGCGTCCGCTCCAGCACCCGCCGCGCCCGCGCCAGATCACCGGCGATGTCGACCGAAATGATGCCGCCGAAGCCGTTCATCTGACGCTGCGCCAGCGCGTGCTGCGGATGGCTTTCGAGGCCCGGATAGATGACGCGGGTCACGTCGTCGCGCGCCTCCAGCCATTGGGCGATGCGCAGGGCGCTCTGGCAGTGGCGCTCCATGCGCAGGGCCAGGGTCTTCAGGCCGCGCAGGGCGAGGAAGCTGTCGAACGGTCCGGATACGGCGCCGACGGCGTTCTGCAGGAAGCGCATCTGCTCCTCGAGCGCCTGGTTCTCGCCGACCGCCACCACGCCGCCGACCATGTCCGAATGGCCGTTGAGGTATTTGGTCGTCGAATGCAGCACCAGGTCGAAGCCGTGCTCCAGCGGCCGCTGGACGTACGGGCTGGCGAAGGTGTTGTCGGCGACGCTGATCAGGCCGTGCCTTTTCGCCACCGCCGCAGCGGCCGCGAGATCGACCAGCCGCAGGGTCGGATTGGTCGGGGTCTCGACCCAGATCATTTTCGTCTCGGGACGGATGGCCGCTTCGATGGCCCCCGGGTCGGTCATGTCGACGAAGCTGAAGGAGAGACCCGCCGAGCGGGTCCGCACCCGTTGCATCAGCCGGTAGCTGCCGCCGTAGAGATCGTCCGAGGCGATCACGTGCGCGCCACTGTCGAGCAGTTCCAGCGTCGTCGAGGCCGCCGCCAGGCCCGAGGCGAAGGCGAAGGCCGCCACGCCGCTCTCCAGATTGGCCACGCAGCGCTCGAAGGCGAAGCGGGTCGGGTTCTGGCTGCGAGCGTATTCGAAGCCCTTGTGCACGCCCGGACTCTCCTGGGCGTAGGTCGAGGTGGCGTAGATCGGCACCATCACCGCGCCCGTCGTCGGGTCGTGGGCCTGGCCGCCGTGGATGGTGCGCGTGGCGAAGGCCAGGCGGTTCT
>CANJYY010000088.1 GCA_947479185.1 Caulobacteraceae bacterium | reverse complement strand
GCCATCAGCGACAAGATGATCCGCCGGCACCCGCATGTGTTCGGCGACGAAAGCCACCGCACCGCCGGTGAACAGACCGTCGCCTGGGAGGTGCTGAAGCAGCAGGAGCGGGCCGGCAAGGAACGCCACGGCATCCTCGACGATGTGCCGGTCGGCCTCCCCGCCCTGACCCGCGCCGTGAAGCTGTCCAAGCGCGCCGCCCGGGTCGGCTTCGTCTGGCCGAGCGTCAACGAGGTGCTCGACAAGCTCGACGAGGAGGTCGCTGAGCTGAAGGCCGAGGTGGCCGGCGGCGATATCGAAAAGCTGCGCGGCGAACTGGGCGATGTGCTGTTCGTCATCGCCAACCTGGCGCGCACGCTGGACATCGAGCCCGAGGACGCCCTGCGCGCCACCAACGCCAAGTTCGTCCGCCGCTTCGGCTACATAGAGACGGCGCTGGCCGAACGGGGCAAGACGCCGGAGATGTCCGACCTGGCCGAAATGGACGCCCTGTGGGACGAGGCCAAGGCCGCCGAGAAGGGCTAGAAGGCCGGCCAGTCGCCCAGGTCGTCGATCTCGTTCCACGCCCGGACGCAGGCGTTGGTCCCGTCCATGCCCTGGAAGATGGCCGCCTCGGCCCAGCGGCGACGCAGCAGCCCCAGAAGCGGCTTGCCCTCCTGGTTGATCCATTTGCGGATCTCGCCGGGGACCGCCGGCCAGTCCCGGGCGTTGACCCGCTTGAGCAGGGTCGATGACCGCAGGTTGCCCTCACCCAGATTGTAGACCCACGAAATCAGGGCCGCCGCCTGGAATTCCTTGAGCGGAACCAGCACGCGGCGGTTCACCGCCTCGGCCGCGCCGGTCATGTCCTTCATCAGCAGTTCGACGGCGCGGGCTTCGGTGATCGGCGGCGTCTGGGGCGTGACCCGGACGCCGGCGATCATGATCGTGCCATAGCCGATGGTCCAGGTGCCGCCGGGCTTGGCGCCGTTGTCGTCATAGGGCGTGGCCGAGAAACCCTCGATCCGCTTGACGACCGCGGTGGCGGCCAGAGGCACGGACTTGCGGTCCCAGACGCCGGGCGTGGCCGCGGGTGGTTTGGCCATGGCGATCCCCCTGATTGTGGCGAACCAGCGTGGCGCAACCCGGGGTTTCAATCAAGTGGGGAAGCAGCGTTACGCCGAGCCGTCCGCGACCGAGACGCCGGCGTCCGGGAACATCCGCTCAAAGCGGCCGAGCGCCTGGCCGTCGAGACGGACGCGCAGGTGCAGATCGCCCTCCCCGCCCTCGTGGCGGCCGACGACGCGGCCATGGCGATAGAGCCAGGCCAGGGCCTCGCCGGCGTTGACCGACAGCTGGACGTCGATCTCCGGCGTCTCGTCGACCATCGCGGCCAGCCTGTTGAGCAGGGCCTCGCAGCCTTCGCCGGTGATCGACGAGACCAGCATTGCGCCGACCCGGCGGGCGGCGCCCTCGGCCTCGTCGCGGGCGTCCTCGGTCAGCAGGTCGGCCTTGTTCCACACCTCGACCAGCTTGCGATCGGAGTCCTTGGTCAGACCCAGCTCGTCGAGCACCTTCTCGACGTCACGCTTCTGGGCGTGGGTGTCGGGGTTGGCGATATCGCGGACATGCAGGATCACGTCGGCCTCCTGCACCTCCTCGAGGGTCGCGCGGAACGACTCGATCAGCTCGTGCGGCAGGTCGGAGATGAAGCCCACGGTGTCCGACAGGATGGCCGGGCGGCCGTCGGGCAGCTTCACGGTGCGCAGGGTCGGATCAAGCGTGGCGAACAGCATGTCCTTGGCCAGCACGCCGCCGGCGGTGATCTTGTTGAACAGCGTCGACTTGCCGGCGTTGGTGTAGCCAACCAGGGCGATCGTCGGGAATGGCGTCTTCTTGCGCTGGGTGCGGTGCAGGGCGCGGGTGCGGCGGACCTCGACCAGATCCTTCTTCATCTTGAGGATGCGGTCGGCGATCTGGCGCCGGTCGAGCTCGATCTGGGTTTCGCCGGGGCCGCCGGTGTTGCCCGTGCCGCCACGCTGGCGCTCCAGGTGGGTCCAGGTGCGGACAAGGCGCGACTTCTCGTATTCCAGCCGCGCCAGCTCGACCTGCAGCACGCCTTCCTTGGTCCGCGCCCGGCGGCCGAAGATCTCGAGGATCACGCCGCTGCGGTCGACGACCTTGGCGTTCCACGCCTTCTCGAGATTGCGCTGTTGCACCGGCGACAGGGAATCATCGACGACCACGACGTCGATTTTCTCGACCTCGCAGAGCAGGCGCAGCTCCTCGACCTTGCCCTTGCCGAACAGGGTCGCGGGCGAGCGCTCGCGCAGGGGGACAATCCGCGATTCGACCACATCAAGGTCGAGCGCCAGGGCAAGCCCGGTCGCTTCCTCAAGCCTGGCCTGGGGATCACGATTGTGGGCCTGCTGGGGCCGAACGGGGTGAAGAACCAGCGCCCGTTGGACGGGGTCTTCGTGATCTATGAGTTGGGTCAATCGTCTTGGTCGGAGGGTTCGTACAGCTGAACCGGCTGCGCGGGCATGATCGTCGAGATCGCGTGCTTGTACACCAGTTGCGACTGGCCGTCGCGGCGCAGCAGCACGCAGAAATTGTCGAACCAGCTGACGACGCCCTGCAGTTTGACGCCATTCACGAGGAAGATGGTCAGGGGGGTCTTGGACTTGCGAACGCTGTTGAGGAAGGTGTCCTGCAGGTTCTGTTTTTTCTCGGTCACGGGGGTTCCCCTCATTGGTCGGAAGGCAAAAGGCCCTCCACACACATCAGTTGATCTAGGCTCGGGCTGACGCTGGCGGCAACCTCTGGCGCGCTTCGGCTTACGAGATGTTCGAAGCCTGGGCATTCTCGATATAGAGCGCCCGAAGCCGTTGCGCCACCGGACCCGGTCTGCCGGTTCCGATCGGCGCGCCATCGATGGCCACCACCGGCAGGATCAGCGCCCCGGCCCCGGTGATGAAGGCCTCGCGCGCGTTGCGGGCCTCTTCCGGGGTGAAGGCGCGCTCCTCGAGACGGACGTTGACCTCGCCCAGCAGGCCCAGCACGGCCTTGCGGGTCACGCCGCGCAGGATGTTGGCCGTGGTGTCGCGGGTGCGCAGCACGCCTTCGGCGTCGACGATCCAGGCGTTGCTCGAGGCGCCCTCGGTGACGAGGCCGTCGGCGTCGACGAACCAGGCTTCGCCCGCGCCCTGGTCGCGCGCGGCCGTCTTGGCCATGGCGTTGGGCAGCAGGCCGATGGTCTTGATGTCGCAGCGGCCCCAGCGGTTCTCCGGCGTGGTGATCACCGAGATGCCCTTGGCGGCGCGGGCCTCTGCGGCGGCCGCGTCAGTCGATTTGGCCGTAATGACGATGGCCGGCAGCGGCGCGGGATCGGGGAAGGCGTGGTCGCGGCGGGCGACGCCCCGCGTCACCTGCAGATAGACCAGGCCGTGCTTGACCCGGTTGCGCCGGACGGCTTCTCGCAGCACCAGCTCCAGCGCCTTGCGGCTCATCGGTCGGGCGATGCCCAGTTCGCCGAGACTGCGCTCAAGCCGCTCGAAATGGCCCTCGGAATCGACCAGCCGGCCGCCGATCACGGCCCAGACCTCGTAGATCCCGTCGCCCAGCTGGTAGCCGCGATCCTCGATATGGACGGCCGCCTCGCCGTGGCGGACGAAGCGGTGATTTACGTAAGCCCAGCGCGACATCAGTCCTCGACCTCTTCACTCGCCCGCGCGCCGGCCAGACCCAGCGACTTCAGCTTCCGGTGCAGCGCCGACCGCTCCATGCCGATGAAGGCGGCCGTGCGCGAGATGTTGCCGCCGAAGCGCAGGATCTGGGCGTTCAGATATTCCCGCTCGAACAGTTCGCGCGCCTCGCGCAGCGGCAGGGCGATGATCCGCTCGGTGCCGATGGCCCCGCTGTTCGAGGCGCTGGGCGTTTCCGCCGGCAGCATGTCGGCGGTGATCGGCTCGTTCGGGTCGCCGGACGCCAGGATCATCATCCGTTCGACGTTGTTGCGCAGCTGGCGGACGTTGCCCGGCCAGTCGTGCACCTGCAGCGTGGCGATGGCGTCCTCGCCCAGCCGGCGGCGCGGCAGGCCGGTCGCCTCGGCGATGCGGTCGATGAAGTAGCTGATCATCTCGGGCACGTCGTCGCGCCGCTCGGCCAGACCGGGCACCCGCACGGGCACCACGTTCAGGCGGTGGAAAAGATCCTCGCGGAACCGGCCGGCGGAGATCTCCTCGCGCAGGTCGCGCGAGCTGGAGGAGATGACCCGCACATCGACCTGCACGTCGGCGTCGCCGCCGACCCGGCGGAAGCGCTGCTCGACCAGAACCCGCAGAATGCGGCTCTGGGTCTCGCGCGGCATATCGGCCACCTCGTCGAGATAGAGGGTGCCGGCGTGGGCGCGTTCGAACACGCCGATCTTGCCGGGCCTGCTGCCCTCGCCTTCCTCGCCGAACAGCTCGAGGTCCATGCGCTCGGGGGCCATGCCGGCGGCGCTGATGGCGACGAACTCGCCCTTTGCCCGCGGACTGGCCGCGTGGATCATGCGCGCGACCATCTCCTTGCCGGAGCCGGCGGGGCCGGCGATCAGCACGCGGCTGTTGGCCGGCGCGACCTTGGCGATCAGCTGGCGCAGCTGCTGCGCCGGCAGCGACTTGCCGATCAGCCCGTCCGGCGTCAGGGCCTGGGTCCGCAGGCGACGGTTTTCACGGCGCAGGCTGGCCGATTCAATGGCCCGCTCGACCATCAGCAGCAGCCGGTCCGACTTGAACGGCTTTTCGAGGAACTCGTAGGCCCCGCGCTTGATCGCGCTGACCGCGGTTTCGATGTTGCCGTGGCCGCTGATCATGATCACCGGCAGATCTCCGTCCAGCGCCTTGACCAGGTCGAGCAGCTCCAGCCCGTCCATGCCGCCGCCCTGCATCCAGATGTCGAGCACCACCAGCGTCGGCTTGCGGGCGCGGATCGCCAGCAGCGCCTGCTCGGAGTCGGCCGCCGTGCGCACGGCGTAGCCCTCGTCGGTGAGGATGCCGGAGACGAGTTCGCGGATGTCCGCCTCGTCGTCGACGACCAGAATATCAGCCGCCATGGGCCGTCTCCTTCTTTGCCTTTGCGGGCGCGGCCGTCGAACGCGCCGTGGGGAAATTCAGACAGACACGCGCGCCGGGCAGCGAGGCGGCGTCCGCCAGCGCCAGCTCGCCACCGTGGTCCTCGAGAATGCGTTTGACGATGGCCAGGCCAAGGCCCGTGCCCTTTTCGCGCGTCGTCACATAGGGTTCGGTCAACCGGTCCCGGTCGCGTGCGGGCAGGCCCACGCCGTTGTCCTCGATGCGGAACGACAGGCCCGAACCGTCCTGGACGAGGGCGGCCGAGATATGACCCACCTTCGGCGGAAGGTCGCGCGCGGACACCGCCTCGGCGGCGTTCTTGAGAATGTTGGCCAGCGCCTGGCCGACCATCCGGTCATCGCACAGCAGGCTGAGGCCGGCCGGCGGCTCGGGCATGTCGACGGTCAGCTCGGGGCTGGCCACGCGCTGGGCGAACACCGCCTGGCGCAGCAGTTCGGCCGGATCATGCTGGGCGAACCGCGGCACCGGCATGCGGGCGAAGGCGGAGAACTCGTCGACCATGCGGCCGATGTCGCCAACCTGACGGATGATGGTCTCGGTGCAGCGGTCGAAGGTCTCGACGTCCGAGGTGATCTCGGCGCGGTACTTCTTGCGGATACGCTCGGCCGACAGCTGGATCGGGGTGAGCGGGTTCTTGATCTCGTGGGCGATGCGCCGGGCGACGTCCTTCCAGGCGGCGTTGCGCTGGGCGGTGATCAGCCGGGTGATGTCGTCGAAGGTCAGCACCACGCCGTCGGCCGCGCCGCTGGCCCGGACACGCAGGCGACGGGTGTCGCCGCCCCGGACGATGTCGACCTCTTCCTCGGCCTCGCCGCCGATCTCGACGGCGCGCTGCGCCACAGCCGCCAGTTCCGGCGCGACAATGGTCAGGGCCCTGCCGGTCATGGTGTCCGGATCGGCGTCGAGCAGCACGGCGGCCTGGTGGTTGGCGGCCGAAAGATTGCCGGCGGCATCCAGGCCGATGACGCCGGCGCTGACGCCCAGCAGCACGGTCTCGATGAACTGGCGTCTCGATTCGGCATCAAGACTGGCCGTCCGCAGGGCCACTTGCTGAACCTGAAGATCGTGCGTCATGCTGTTGAAAGCCCGGGACAATACGGCCATTTCCTCAGGTTGATCTGTCGTGTCGACGCGGGCGCTCAGGTCGCCGGTGGCCACGCGTCCGGCGGCCTGCACGAGTCGGGCCACCGGGGCGGCGATCGAGTTGGCCGCGGCGATGGCCAGCCAGGCCGCGCCGACCAGCACCAGCAGGGCCGTCTCGATGTAGGTCAGCACGAACGCGCCCTTGATCCGCTCCCGGTTGTTGGCCGCCTCGCGCAAGGCCACCAGCGCGCCCTCGGCGTCGCGCAGCTGGCTGATGATGCCCGTACCGACGGGCCGGGCGACATAGAGATAGGCGTCCGGATAGGCCTTCAGGCGATACAGGCCGCGGATGACGTTCTGGGCCTCGAAGGTCTCGGCCGTGATGATCCCTTCGTCGGCCGCCTTGAAGCTGGCCGGCGGCGGCGCGACAAAGGACGGGCCATTGGGCTTTTCCGCCCGCGCCAGGATCCGCCCGTCGCGGTCGAGCACGTAGACGGCGGCGAAGGTGTTGGCCGAGATCTGCGCCAGGTAGTGACCATAGGCGACCGGCGCCGTCTCCAGCGCCCGCGAGGCGTCATTCAGGTCCACGGCCACCAGGGTCATGTTGTCGCGCAGGATCAGCTGCTGCTCGGCGACCACCGAACGGGCCGTGTCGGCCGAGTTCTCGACCAGGGTGCTGATCTTGTCGCCGAACCAGGTCTCGACCCCGGTCAGCACGAAGCCGCCGAAGAAGATCGCCACGATGATCGCGGGAGCGACAGCCGCCATGCCGAACAGGCCCATGAACCGCAGATGCAGCCGCGCGCCGGCGTCGACGTTGCGATCGCGCAGCAGCCGGGCCACGCGCAGACCGACCAGCAGCGCCAGACCGAAGATCAGGATCAGGTTGAGACCCAGCACCACCAGCATGGCGGTGACCGCCGGCCCGATCGGGCCCGTCGCCGGGGGGCTTGAGACCAACAGCGCGCCGGTGATCGTCAGCGCCGCCGCCACCGCGTATCCGCCGCCGACCACGTAGCGGGACTCGACCGCCCGCCGCCACGCCGGCAGCGGCGCCTCACCGCCCAAAGCGGTTTCGGAGGCGGACAAACTCATAAACGCAGCCTAGGTCCAACTGCGCCCTTCCTGCAACAGTAATGTGGCGCGACTACGTCAGCGCTTGGCGCCGCGGGCCATTTCGACGCCGAGGTCCTGGATCTTCTTGCGCAGGGTGTTGCGGTTGAGGCCGAGGATCTCGGCGGCCCGCACCTGGTTGCCGCGCGTGGCCGACAGGGTCAGCTGGATCAGCGGCCGTTCGACCTCCTCCAGCACCCGGTCATAGAGGCCGGCCGCCGGCACGCCGTCGGGCTGGTCGGCGAAATGGCTGGCCAGGTGACGCTCGACGATCTGCGACAGGGTCAGGGGACCGCCCTCGCCCACCACAGGCGCCGGATCCTGCAGCTCGCGCTCGATGATCCGGGCGGTGATCTGGTCCTCGCCGTAGAGGGCGCAGATGCGCCGCACGAGGTTTTCCAGCTCGCGCACGTTGCCCGGCCAGTCGTGGGTCTTCATCCGGTCCAGCGCCGACTGGTCGATGGTCTTGGACGGCAGGCCCTCGCGGGCCGCGCGCAGCAGGAAGGAGCGGGCCAGATCGGGGATGTCCTCGACCCGGTCGCGCAGCGGCGGCAGGCGCACCGGCGCCTCGTTGAGGCGGAAGAACAGGTCCTCGCGGAACAGGCCCTGCTGGATCAGGCCGCGCAGGTCACGGTTGGTGGCGGCGATGATCCGCACGTTCGGGGCCCGGCCCGTGCGCGGGTTCAGCGCCGGCTCGGCCCCGTCGATCACCCGCAGCAGGCGGCTCTGGGCGTCGAGCGGCATGTCGCCGATCTCGTCGAGAAACAGGGTGCCGCCATCGGCCTCGACGAGCTTGCCGAGGTCGCCCTCGCCGCGACCGAACAGCTCGGTCTCGACGCGTTCGCGCGGCACGGCGGCCAGGTTGATGACCACGAACTTGCCGTCACGACGGCGGCCGAGGTCATGCAGCGCGCGGGCGACCAGCTCCTTGCCGGTGCCGGATTCGCCGAGGATCAGCACCTTCAGGTCGGCGCCGACCAGCCGGGCGACCGTGCGGTAAACCTCCTGCATCGGGGCCGAGCGGCCGATCAGCGGCAGGCGCTCGTCCTTCATCGCCCGGGCCTGGGCCTTGGCGGCCTCGCTGTCGGTCGGCCGGGTCAGGGCCCGGCGGGCGGCGGCCGTTACGTCATCCAGGTCGAACGGCTTGGACAGGTATTCGAACGCCCCGGCGTCGGCGGCGTTGACCGCCGTCAGCAGGGTGTTCTGCGCGCTCATCACGATGATCGGCAGTTTGGGCCGTTCCTTGCGGATCTTGGGCAGGACGTTGAACACGTTCTCGTCCGGCATCATCACGTCGGTGAGGATCAGGTCGCCCTCGCCTTCCTGCACCCACTT
>CANJYY010000087.1 GCA_947479185.1 Caulobacteraceae bacterium | reverse complement strand
TATAGGCGTAGTCAAGGTTGGTCAGGCCCCGGCCGATCTCGCTCTCGGGCAGGAAGAAGTTCCACAGGCCGGACGCCTTGGCCTTGTCCTTGGCCGTCTGCAGCAGCTCCAGCTGCCCGGGAGCCCAGCTCCAGCGGTCGGTGCGGTTTTCGCCCAGGCGGAAGAACTCCTCGGTGATCGGCTCGACGTTCTCGGCGATGTGGCGCTTGACCGCTTCCATCAGCGGCTTGGCCGACTCCGACATGGCCAGGTTGTTGAGTTCGGCCTCGGCGTCGGGGCGGATGTCGACGATCTTGTTCATGGCGGTCTCCGGGGATCGGTCGGAGAACACCGCGATTGCGGCATGCCCGACTCTGCGTCAAACAGTTGTTTGACTGTCACCCTAGAAGGGGGCGCCGTCGGGTCAATGCAAATCTCGCGTTGGCCCGCCTCCGGAGCCTGATCTAGGCTGCCGGCCAGACCCTGACGCCCACGCCTCCGAACAAGGACTTCGACCCCATGACCGACCAGCTGATCGAGACCTTCGAGGACGGCGTCGCCACCCTGACGATGAACCGGCCGGAATCGCGCAACGCCCTGACCGGCGAGCTGCTGGCGGCCCTGTCGGCGGCTGCGCCGCGGCTGGCTCTCGATCCCAACGTCCGCGTCGTGGTCATCACCGGCGCGGGCGGCGCCTTCTGCGCCGGCGGCGATGTGAAGGGTTTCGTGGCAGGCCCTGTCGGCGACGCGCCGACCTTCGACCAGCGGGTCAACGGCCTGCGCAACGGCATGGACTTCAGCCGCTGGCTGCACGAGATGCCCAAGCCGACGCTGGCGGTCATCCCGGGCGCGGCGGCCGGCGCCGGCCTCTCCATCGCCCTGGCCTGCGATTTCCGCATCGCCTCCGAAGAGGCCAAGATGACCACGGCCTTCTCGAAGATCGGCGCCTCGGGCGACTACGGCGGCAGCTACTTCCTCAGCAAGCTGGTCGGATCGGCCAAGGCGCGCGAGCTCTACTTCATGGCTGACGTCATCAGCGGCGCCGAGGCGGCCCGGCTGGGCATCGTCAACCGCGCGGTGCCCGCCGCCGACCTGGCGCGCGAGGCCGCCGCCCTGGCCCGCCGCCTGGCCGACCTGCCGACGGTGGCCATCGGCTACATGAAGAAGAACCTCGCCATCGCCGAACACGGCACCCTGTCGGAGACGATGGACTCTGAGGCGATCCACATGGTCCGCACCATGCAGACCGAGGACCACAAGGCCGCCTCGCTGGCCTTCGTCGAGAAGCGTCCGCCGGTGTTCCGCGGCCGCTAGGTCCGGCCGGCTCTATCCATCCAACCAGAACAACACGTACCGCGGGGAGCGCTAACGCCATGGATCTCAAGGATCGCATCATCGTCGTCACCGGCGCCGCCAGCGGCATCGGCCGGGCCATGGCCCAGCGGTTTGCCGCCGAGGGCCCGAAGCTGATCGTCTGCGCCGACCGCGACGAGGCGGGCGCGAAGGCGACGGCCGAGAGCATGGGCGGTGTCGCCTTCACCGTCGACGTCAGCCGCGAGGCCGATATCCAGGGCCTGATCGAAACGGTCGAGCGCGACCACGGCCCGATCGACCTGTTCTGCTCCAACGCCGGCATCGGCGTCGGCGGCGGCGCTGAGGCGCCGAACGAGGACTGGCAGCGCATCTGGGACATCAACGTCATGGCCCATGTCTGGGCCGCCCGGCATCTGGTGCCGCTGATGGCGGCGCGCGGCGGCGGCTACCTGCTCAACACCGCCTCGGCGGCCGGCCTGCTGACCCAGATCGGCTCGGCCCCCTACGCGGTGACCAAGCACGCCGCTGTTGGCCTCGCCGAATGGCTGGCCATCACCCACGGCGACCAGGGCATCAAGGTCTCGGTCCTCTGTCCCCAGGCCGTGCGCACGGCCATGACCGCCGGCAACCCCGACGGCGTGGCCAGCGTCGACGGCATGATGGAGCCAGAGCCGCTGGCCGAGATGGTCGTCCAGTCGATCGCGAAGGAAGAGTTCCTCATCCTGCCGCATCCCCAGGTGCTGGAGTACATGCGCAACAAGACCGCCGACTACGGCCGCTGGATCGGCGGCATGCGCAAGCTGAACAGGCGCTACGAGGGGTAGCCGTCGCCGCGGAGGCGGACCCTCGGGACGCCCCGACCACCCAGGTGGCGGGTGCGTCGAGCCGGACGGATCGGTCGCCGTTCGGGCGCTATGGAATCGAGACCTCGCCTCCGGCCTTGGAGACTTGCCGCGACATAAGGGCTCTGACTTCGTCATAGCGACGACCGAAATCGTCTGCGGCGATCACGAGGTCGCCGCTGCCTGCCACCTGGAAGCGGATGGCCTTGATGAGCTGGATGTAAATCTGGCGCAGGAGAGGGTTGAACCGTGACGTGTATTTTTCAGGGTCCTTCAGGGTCACAATCAGGGTCCGGCGCAAACGGCTACCCGCATAGCTGTTGCGTCCATAAATGAGGTCAGCCTCCTTGAGACCAACGATATCCTGCCAGAGCACGATCCCCGGCGAGAGGTCCCCAGGGGCGTAGAGGAAGCCACGGTCGGAAAGCACGAAGTACGGTCGGTTGCGGATCGCACGCAGCACCAGGACGACAGCCATGAAGAGGCTGATGCCGTAGAACAACCAGAACAGCAGGTGCATGGCCGGGCCGGCGCCGCCCAGCTGGATGTCCAGCGCTGCGGGTGCGAAAACGATCAGGTTCATGCCGATCATGACGGACAGCGCCGCCAGCGGCTGCAGGACGCGCACGACCAGCATCGGCCGGCGGATCGACAGCATCACATTGCCCAAGGGCGCGCGATCCGCGCCTCCAGGGAGCTCGCGTTTTAGGAACTCGATCAGCAACGCCGCGAAAATCACCCAGAAAAATAGCGCCGCCCCAATCAGGAGGGAGGAGCCGATAACGCCAAGGAATTCGAAGGTCCTCGCGGTGAGGTTGCTGTCGCGACCGCTGAAGGCTTCCCAGGCAAAAGCCCCCAGCATCAGAAGCGCAATCGGAAAAGACACCAAGCGCATGGCGCGGATGATCTTCCGCTGGTTGTCATTCATGTCTCTTTCCCCCGCGTGTCGGGCAGCGCGGCCGTCCGACAGGCGCCGGTCTCCACTGTGTGCTCCACAACGTCAATGCGCAGAAGAGGATGGGGGAGGGGGCCTGATGACCAGGGCAGGACCGGGTGAGGTGAGCCTCGGGAGAATGGATCGTGGCGCCGTGGGCGCGCCCGGAGCGCTGCCGTGGCCATGGCGGCCGGCTGCACGAGCGCATCGACTTATCCGCCATGGGCAAGCATCAAGGGGAGGACGAAGTTTCGGATTCGCAGGGGCCGCTCGCCATCGGCCTGGCGCATGCTAGGCTCGGACAAACAAAGGAGGGGCGGCCCTATGCGGGCGGCCCCTCAAGGGAGGACGCATGAAGGGACCGGCCATTTTCCTGGCGCAGTTCGCGGGCGATGAGCCCCCGTTCAACAGCCTGGAGTCCATCGCCCGCTGGGCCGGCGATCTCGGCTACAAGGGCGTGCAGATACCGACCTGGGACCGGCGGCTGTTCGACCTGAAACTGGCGGCGGAAAGCGACGCCTACTGCGACGAGGTCAAGGGCGTGCTGGCCGCGTCCGGGCTGGTGGTGTCGGAGCTGTCGACCCACACCCAGGGCCAGATGGTCGCGGTGCACCCGGCCTATGACGAGATGTTCGACGGCTCGGCGCCGGCGCGGGTGCGCGGCAATCCGAAGGCGCGTCAGGAATGGGCTGTGGAGCAGGTGCTGCTGGGCGCGAAGGCGTCGCGGCGGATGGGGCTGGACGCCCACGTCACCTTCTCGGGCTCGCTGGCCTGGCCCTACCTCTATCCCTATCCGCAGCGGCCGGCCGGGCTGATCGAGGAAGCGTTCGACGAGCTGGCCCGGCGCTGGCGGCCGATCCTCGACGCCTTCGACGAGGTCGGCGTCGACCTTTGCTACGAGATCCACCCGAGCGAGGACCTGTTCGACGGCACGACCGTGGAGATGTTCTGGGACCGCGTGGACCACCATCCCCGCGCCTGCCTGCTCTACGATCCCAGCCACTTCCTGCTGCAGCAGCTGGACTATCTCGAATACATCGACCTCTACCACGAGCGGATCCGGATGTTTCACGTCAAGGACGCGGAATTCCGGCCGACCGGGCGGCAGGGCGTCTACAGCGGCTACGCGCCGTGGAAGGAGCGGGCCGGGCGGTTCCGCTCGCTCGGCGACGGGCAGATCGACTTCAAGGCCATCTTCTCCAAGTTCGCCCAGTACGGCTACCAGGGCTGGGCGGTGCTGGAATGGGAGTGCGCGCTGAAGGACCCGGTCCAGGGCGCCCGCGAAGGCGCGACCTTCATCCGCGACCATATCATCGAGGTCACCGGCAAGAGCTTCGACGACTTCCTCGCCACCGACGTGGATGCGGCGGCCAATCGCCGACTGCTCGGTCTCGATCGCTGATGCGCCTGTCGCTGGGCATGATCGGCGGCGGCGAGGGGGCCTTCATCGGCGGCGTGCACCGCATGGCCGCGCGGCTTGACGACCGCTGGACGCTGGTCGCCGGGGCATTCAGCAGCGATGCCGGGCGATCGCGGGCGTTCGGGCGGGCGCTCGGCCTCGATGACGACCGCTGCTACGGCGACTGGCACGCGATGGCGCAGGCCGAGGCCGCGCGGCCCGACCGGGTCGACGCGGTGGCCATCGTCACGCCGAACCACCTGCATCACGGGCCAGCGCGGGCCTTCCTCGACGCCGGCATCGCGGTGATCTGCGACAAGCCGCTGACCACCGGCCTGGCCGATGCGCTCGACCTCGCCGAGACGGTGGCGCGGACGGGGGCGCCCTTCGTCCTGACCCACAACTACAGCGGCTACGCCATGGTCCGGCAGATGCGGGCCATGGTGGCGGCCGGAACGCTCGGCGCCATCCGCGTGGTCCAGGCCGAGTACGCCCAGGACTGGCTGGCCACGCCGCTGCCCGGCAACCCGCAGGCCGACTGGCGCGGCGACCCGGCGCAGGCCGGACCCGGCGGGGCGCTCGGCGACATCGCCACCCACGCCTATCATCTGGCGACGTTCGTCCTCGGCGCGGCGGCCGATCAGGTCAGCGCCGAGACCTCGCGGTTCGTGCAAGGGCGGCTGCTCGACGACGACGTGCAGCTTCGCCTGCGCTGGGCCGGCGGCGCGCGGGGACAGCTCTGGGCCAGCCAGGTGGCGGTCGGCGCGGCCAACGGCCTGCGGCTGCGGCTCTACGGCGAGACGGGCGGTCTGGAATGGTCGCAGGAGGACCCGGATATCCTCCGCTACACCCCGCTCGGCGAGCCGCCGCGCATCCTGCGGCGCGGCGGGCCCGGCCTGTCGGCGGCGGCCCAGGCGGCGACGCGCATCCCCGCGGGGCATCCCGAGGGTTATCTCGAAGGCTTCGCGCAAATCTACGCCGATGCAGCGGATCTGATCGCCGCGCACAAGGCCGGCAAGCCGGCGCCCGCGACCGACCTGCCCGGCGTGACGGCGGGAGTCGAGGGCGTTCGCTTCATCGCGGCCTCCGTCCGCAGCGCCGCCGCCGACGGTCGCTGGATGTCTCTGGGAGACGACGCATGATCCGCCAGAGTTTCGCCTGGTGGTCCTTCACCGCCGGCCGCGAGGTCGATCCCGCCACCCTGCTGCGCGAGGCCGCCGCGGCCGGCGCGCGGGGCGTGGAGATGCTGCCCGAGGCGCTCTGGCCGGTGGCCCGGGACGCGGGTCTGTCCATCGTCACCCTGACCGGCCACACGCTGGAGCGCGGCTTCAACGACCGATCCCTGCACGCGGCCCTGACCGACGAGGTCCGCCGCAACATCGACACGGCGGCCGCCGGCGGCTGCGAGTCGGTGATCGTCTTCTCCGGCAACCGCATCGGCGACGGCGCCGACGACCCGGCGATAGCGGCCTGCATCGAAGGTCTGGCGCCGGTCGTCGCCCATGCCGAGGCGGCGGGCGTGCGGCTGCTGATGGAGCTTCTCAACAGCAAGGTCGACCATCCCGGCCACCAGTGCGACCGCACGGCCTTCGGGGCGGCGGTGGTCCGGGGCGTCGGCTCGACCGCCCTGCGGCTGCTCTACGACGGCTATCATATGCAGCTGATGGAGGGCGATCTGATGCGGACAATCCGCGCCAACATCGACCTGATCGGCCATGTCCACACCGCCGGCGCGCCCGGCCGTCGCGATCTCGACGACCGGCAGGAAATCAACTGGCCGGCCATCGCCGGGCTGCTGCGGCATCTGGGGTACGAAGGCTGGGTGGGCCACGAGTTCGTGCCGCGCGGCGAGCCGGTCGCTGCGCTGCGGGCGGCGCTCGCCCGGTTCGACGGATCAACACAAACACAGGGAGCGGCGTGATGTTCGACGCCATCGTCGTCGGCTCCGGCATCAGCGGCGGCTGGGCCGCCAAGGAGCTCTGCGAGCGCGGTCTGAAGGTGCTGATGCTCGAACGTGGGCCTGAGGTCACCAACGGACCCGACCAGAGTCACGACCTGGCGCTCAAGCTGCGGCGGCGGGACGACCAGATCCCCCAGGCCGAGCGGGACCTGCATTACCCCTATCATGTCGGGGTGACCTACGCCCTGTTCAACTCCAACAAGGCCCTCTGGGCCAGCGATCACGACCACCCCTACGAGACCGTCCCCGGCAAGCCCTATCGCTGGATCCGCGGCTATCAGCTGGGCGGCCGGTCGCTGACCTGGGGCCGCCAGTCCTACCGCTGGTCGCCGCAGGACTTCCTGTCGAACCTGCAGGACGGGCACGGCGTCGACTGGCCGATCCGCTATGAGGACCTGGAGCCCTGGTACGACCACGTCGAGGCCTTCGCCGGCATCAGCGGCGACTACGACGGCCTCGACCAGCTGCCCGATGGCGACTTTCTGCCGGCGTTTCCGTTCAACGATGTCGAGCTGGCGGCCAAGGCCCGCATCGAGGCGGATTTCCCCGGCCGCCGGATGATCATGGGGCGGACGGCCAACCTCAGCCGCGTCGCCAAGGCCCAGATGGACGTCGGCCGCAAGCGCTGCGAACAGCATGTAAGGTGCCATCACGGTTGTCCGTACGGGGCCTATTTCTCGACCCAGGCGGCGACCCTGCCGGCGGCGCTCGCCACCGGCAACCTGACGGTCCTGACCGACCGCGTGGTCGAGAGCGTGATCCATGATCCGGCCACCGGCCGCGTCACGGGCGTGCGGACGATCAACCGGACGGACAAGACCGGCGAGGTGTTCGAGGCGCGGATCGTCTTCCTCAACGCCTCGGCCATCAACACCGCCGCCCTGCTGCTGAACTCGCGGTCCGAAGCCTTCCCGAACGGCCTGGCCAACGGCAGCGACCAGGTCGGCCGCAACCTGATGGATCACGTCAGCACCAAGCCGATCGTCGGCAGCATCCCCGGCTTCGGCGACACGCCGTTCCAGAACGACCGGCCCACCGGCATCTACATCCCGCGCTACGGCAACATCACCGAGACCGACAAACCCTATGTGCGCGGCTTCGGCATGCAGGGCGGCGCGGTCCGTTCGCGCAACACCGAAGGCGCCGTCCAGGGCGTCGGCGTCGGCGACGAGGATGACGGACACCGCGGCTGGCGCTTCTCGCTGCTGCCGTTCGGCGAGGTGCTGCCCGATCCCGAAAACCGCGTGACGCTGTCGGCCACGCGCCGCGACAGTTGGGGCGTTCCGGTCCCGATCATCGGCGCGACGCACGGTCCCAACGAGTACGCCATGATGCGGGCGGCGGCGCGCGACGCGGCGGAGATGCTGGCCGCCGCCGGCTGCACCGACATCACCGACTGGGAAGCGGCCAGCGAGCAGCTGACCCCGCCCGGCGACCGGATCCACGAGATGGGCACGGCGCGCATGGGCCGCGATCCGGCGACCTCGGTGTTCAACGGCTGGGGCCAGGCGCATGAGGCGCCCAACCTGTTCTGCTCCGACGGCGCGGTGATGGCCTCCAGCGCTTCGATGAACCCGTCACTGACCTACATGGCCCTGACCGCGCGCGCGGCGCACCATGCGGCCGATCTTCTCGAACAGGGAGGCCTGTGAGCCCATGCGACCGATCGGCCTTCAGCTCTACACCCTGCGCAAGCCGTTCGCGGCCGATCCGCTGGGCACGCTCTCGCGCATTCGCGAGACCGGCTACGACGCGGTCGAGTTCGCCGCCCCGCTCGGCGCCGATTTCGCCGGTTATGCGGCGCGCATGCGGGACATCGGGCTCGACTGCCCCTCGGCCCACGCGGGCCTGAGCGACATGGCGGACAAGCCCGGCGAGGTGCTGGCGATGGCGAAGACGCTGGGCTGCCGCTACCTGGTGATGCCCTATGTCATGCCGGACGAGCGCGACTGGACGGCGGTCATCGCCACCCTCGGCGCCTTCGCCCGGCTGGCCCGGGACGAGGGGCTGCGCCTCGCCTACCACCACCACGACTTCGAGTTCGAGGCCAAGGACGGCGTCCGGCCGTTCGACCGGCTGGTGGGCGAAACCGATCCGGCGTTCGTCGACTTCGAGCTCGACGTCTACTGGCTGAAAAAAGGCGGAGAGGATCCGAAGGCCTTCATCGAAAAGATGGCCGGACGGGTGAAGCTCATCCACCTCAAGGACATGGCCCCCGATGGCGGCATGGCCGATGTCGGGGCAGGGACCTTTGACTTCGCCAACCTGATCCAGGCGGCG
>CANJYY010000086.1 GCA_947479185.1 Caulobacteraceae bacterium | reverse complement strand
GGGGTGGATCTATCTGGCGTAGCCACAGCCGGGGACATGCACCTCTTGGCAGGCGTCCCCATCAGGTTCGAAGGCGGCGGGGGACACGTCCTGAAGTACATGTCCCCGTCTGCATTCCGTCAGTCGCTAAAAGGCCCCTTCAGGCGCCGCCGCGTACTGGCCGCCCTTGCGATAGCGATAGAGGTAGGTCGGGGCGATCGCCTCGACGCTGCGCGGCGTGATGCCGAGGGCGTCCAGCCCTTCGGCGCCGTCGCTGACGACATTGTCACTGCGCAGCAGCTCGACCTGGTCGCTGGTCAGCACCGGCGGGATGCCGACGATGGCCGTCAGCGCCGCGACCTTGCCGATCAGGCCGGCGACCGGCCAGGGCAGCGGGGCCAGGATGCGGTTCTTGCCGATCTCGCGCAGGACGAAGTCCATCAGCTCGCGGAAGGTGAACACACCCGGGCCGCCGAGTTCGTAGGTGTGGCCGGCGCAGGCAGGATCACTGATCGCCTTCGCCACGGCCGCGGCGACGTCGCCGACATAGACCGGCTGGAAACGGGTCGCGCCGCCGCCGGGCAGCGGAAGGGCCGGGCTGACGCCGGCCATGGCGGCGAAGCGGTTGAAGAAATCGTCTTCCGGACCGAACACCACCGACGGGCGCAGGATCACGGCCGAGGGGATGGCGGCGCGCACGGCGGCTTCACCCTCGGCCTTGGTGCGGGCGTACTGCGCCGCTGACGCCGCATCGGCGCCGAGGGCGGACATCTGGACGAACCGGGTGACGCCCCGGGCGGCGGCGGCCTCGGCGATGGCCTTGGCGCCGGCCGCATGCATCGCCTGGAAGCCCTGGCGGCCGCTCTCGTAGAGCACGCCGACGAGGTTCACGCAGGCCTCGGCCCCGTCCAGCGCGCGCGCCACGGAGTCGGGATTGCGGACATTGGCCTGGACCACCTCGATCTGGCCGACATCGCCCAGCATCCGCAGCCGGTAGCCCCGGCCGACGTTGCGGGCGGCGACGCGAACGCGCCAGCCCTGTTTGGCCAGCGACCGAACGACCTGCCGGCCGACAAAGCCGGTTCCTCCGAAGACGGTGACGAGCCCACGCATGACGGCGCCTTTTCCCTTGTACGATAGCGCCCGGATAGACGACGCGCGGTTCATGCGCAACGCGCCATTGACCGCATCATGACGGCGCCCTATGAGGCTCGCCTTCGCGCTGATCCGGGGTTCCGGAAAGGTATGCGAGCCCAGGTGGCGG
Organism: Caulobacteraceae bacterium; assembly: GCA_947479185.1. Classification (GTDB taxonomy): domain Bacteria; phylum Pseudomonadota; class Alphaproteobacteria; order Caulobacterales; family Caulobacteraceae; genus Caulobacter. The sequence goes on along the minus strand of CANJYY010000086.1, from coordinate 7,609 downwards.
AATTGGTAGACGCGCTGGCTTCAGGTGCCAGTGGCTTAACGGCCGTGGAGGTTCGAGTCCTCTCCTGGGCACCACCCTTCTTCAGATATTCGTTGTGACGCCGGACTACCGACCGCGCGGCCGGCGGGCGAAAGCCCCCCAGACGAATACTGACGGCGCCAGGGCGCCTCTCTATATGTTAGACCCGGCGGCAGCCGCGACGGAGCAAACGACCCTTGGCCAACACCCTGCATGAAGGCGACATCCCCGCGGGTCTGTTCGCGGGCGTCACGTCGGTCGCCATTGATTCGGAAACCATGGGGCTGAGCCTTCAGCGCGACCCGCTGTGCGTGGTGCAGATCTCGGCCGGCGACGGCAACGCCCATGTCGTGCGGCTGAACCGCCCGATCTATGACTGCCCCAACCTCAAGGCCCTGCTGACCGATCCGGCGGTGCTGAAGATCTTTCACTTCGGCCGCTTCGATATCGCCATGTTCGAGCAGCATCTGAAGATCACCACCACCCCCGTCTGGTGCACCAAGATCGCCTCCAAGCTCGCCCGCACCTACACCGACCGCCATGGCCTGAAGGACGTGGTCAAGGAACTGCTGGGCGTCGACCTCTCAAAGGCGCAGCAGAGCTCCGACTGGGGCGCCGCGGTGCTTTCTCCCGAACAGCTGGCCTACGCCGCCTCCGACGTCCTTTATCTGCACGGGGTGATGAACCGCCTGCAGATGATGCTCGACCGCGAGGGCCGCGCGGATCTGGCCAAGGCCTGTTTCGACTTCCTGCCCCAACGCGCGCGGCTCGACCTCGCCGGCTGGGAGGACGTCGACATCTTCGCCCACAGCTGAGCCGGCCATGACCGCGACGCCGCAATCCGTGACAACGCCGGTCGATCGCGACGCCGCCTTCGCGCGGTGGGAGCAACGGCTGTCGCTGATCACCCTGCTGCGCCGCGCCCTGCCCGCCGCCATGGCGGCGATCGCCCTCGGGCTGGCGACCCTCGTCACCATCAGCGCCGTAAAGGCCCCGCATCCCGTGAAGGGTGACGATCCGATCATCCGCATGGTCGGCGCCCGCTTCCAGGGCCGGGTCGAGGACGGCCGCAGCTTCCTCATCGGCGCGCGGGAAGCCGCCCGTGACGAACGCGAGCCGAACCGGGTCACCCTGGTCGAGCCGATCATGGTGGTCGGGGCCGAAACGGCCACGCCGCGCCGCCTGATGGCCCGCGAAGGCGTCTATGACGAACAGACCCGGCTGCTGCGGCTGACCGGCGAGGTGCGTATCGACGACGGGCTGGGCAACAAGATCGCCTCGAACGACATCACCATCGACACCCGTACGGGCACGGCGGTGGGCCAGAAGGGCATCGAGGGCGACGGCCCCGTCGGCCAGGTTTCGGCCGATTCCTACAGTGTTAAAGACAAGGGCGACCGCATCGAGTTCCGAGGCAGGGTTCGCACGCGCGTCAATCCGGAATAAGACGGGTCATGAACAGGTCGGGAGCGCGCATGCAGAGCGCGGTTAGAAAATTTCAGTGGGCGGGCATCGCCGCCGCCAGCGTGCTGTTCGGAGCGGGCGGCGCCTTGGCGCAGCTCGATCCACGCGCGCCGATCGACATCACGGCCGACTCTTCGGAAGTCATCCAGAGTCAGTGCCTGTCGACCTGGAGCGGCGCGGTAGAGGCCCTGCAGGGCCGGACGCGACTGCGCGCGGACACCGTGCGCATGATCGCCGCGAAGAAGGGCGACGGCTGCACCGGCAATGACCGGATGGAAGCCGAGGGCCAGGTCTATTTCGTGACGCCGGAACGCACCGTGCGCGCCGACGGGGCGGTCTACAGCTTCACCGGCGAGACGATCACCCTGTCGGGCAACGTCATCGTGGTGCAGGGCAAGAGCGTCGTGCGCGGCGACCGTCTGATCATCAACACCCGCACCGGTCAGGCGCAGATGTCGTCGAGCGTCACCGGCCGCAACAAGTCCGGGCGCGTGCGCGGCGTCTTCTATCCCAACCAGGGAACCACCAACTAGGTGGCGGCCGACCTGGACCAGGGTGGCGAAGGCCTGATCGTTGACCGGCTGTTCAAGTCGTTCGGCGAGCGGCAGATCGTGCACGGCGTCAGCCTGCGACTGAAGCGCGGCGAGGTCGTGGGCCTGCTCGGCCCCAACGGCGCGGGCAAGACGACCTGCTTCTACATGATCACCGGCCTGATCCCGGTCGATTCCGGGACCATCACCCTGGACGGCCGCGACATCACCGCCCTGCCGATGTACCAGCGCGCCCGCATGGGCGTCGGTTACCTGCCGCAGGAAGCCTCGATCTTCCGCGGCATGACGGTCGAGGAAAACGTCCTGTCCGTGGTCGAGATGCGCGAGACGGAAGCGGGCCGGGCCCGAGAGGCGACCGCCGCCCTGCTCGACGAGCTGCGCATCAGCCATCTGCGCAGCGCGCCGGCGGTCTCGCTGTCCGGCGGCGAGCGGCGGCGCGTCGAAATCGCCCGCGCCCTCGCCAGCGAGCCCAGCTTCATGCTGCTGGACGAGCCCTTCGCCGGCATCGACCCCCTGGCCATCGCCGACATCCGCGAGGTGATCGGCTACCTCAAGGATCGCGGCATCGGCATCCTGATCACCGACCACAATGTGCGCGAGACGCTCGACATCATCGACCGCGCCTCGATCATCCACGCCGGTGAGGTGCTGTTCGAAGGCGCGCCGCAGGAGATCGTCGACAATCCCGACGTCCGCCGCGTCTATCTGGGCGACCGGTTCACCTAGGAACCCACCTGCGGCGACTCGCCCTGCGGGCGGCCTGCAAGAACCGCGCCGTTTAAGGGCCACGTTAACTGTCCAGCGTCCAAGCTGCCCCCTGGTTGTTTCAACTGGTGGGAGAAGCGCGTGGCGCTCGGTCCGAGACTTGAGCTTCGACAGGGCCAGGGCCTGGTCATCACCCCGCAGCTCCAGCAGGCGATCAAGCTTCTGCAACTGACCAACCTTGAGCTCGAGGCCTTCGTCGAGGGCGAGCTGGAACGCAATCCGTTGCTGGCCCGCGATGACCGCGACAACGAGCCGGAAGCCGAGCCCGTTCGCGCCGAAACCCCTGACTATTCCGCCGACCAGGTTCCCGATGGCGCGGCCCAGGCCGACATGGACGCCGGCCCGACCGACTTCTCGCCCGGCGAACGCGACGCCGGCGACGGCGACACGCGCGAACCCGGCCAGGCCGGCGGCGACATCGACTGGTCCCGCGCCGGCCGCGGCGCGACCTTCGAGGGCGAGGACAGCCTCGAAGGCCGGCTGACCCGCGACAAGACCCTCGGCGAGCATCTGCACGACCAGCTGGCCGTGGCCAGGCTGAGCGAGGCGCAACGCGTGGTCGCCGCGGTGCTGATCGATTCGGTCGATGACGGCGGCTACATGCGCGCCGACCTTGTCGACATGGCTGAACGGCTCGGTTGTGACCTGACGCTCGTCGAGGAGGTTCTCGGCGTCCTGCAGGGGTTCGAGCCCGTCGGCGTCATGGCCCGCGACGTGCGCGAATGCCTGGCGATCCAGCTGAAGGACCGCAACCGCTTCGACCCGGCCATGGCCGCCCTGCTCGACAATCTCGAACTGCTGGCCCGCCGCGACATGCCCGGCCTCCGCAAGGCCTGCGGCGTCGACGACGAAGACCTGCGCGAGATGATCGGTGAGCTGAAGGCCCTGACGCCCCGTCCGGGCGCAGCCTTCGGCGGCGAGCCGTCGCAGCCGGTCGTGCCTGACGTGTTCGTCCGCGAGGGCTCGGGCGGCCTCTGGCTGGTCGAACTGAACACCGACACCCTGCCCCGGGTGCTGATTGACCGCCGCTATCACGCCAAGGTCGCCGGCGGCGCGCGCACCGACCAGGAGAAGACCTTCGTCCAGGACTGCCTGGCCGGCGCCAACTGGCTGGTAAAGAGCCTCGACCAGCGCGCCCGCACGATCCTGAAGGTCTCCAGCGAAGTCGTCCGCCAGCAGGACGGCTTCCTCGCCTACGGCGTCGAGCACCTGCGGCCCCTGAACCTCAAGACCGTCGCCGACGCCATCGGCATGCACGAGAGCACGGTCAGCCGGGTCACCTCGAACAAGTACATCGCCACGCCGCGCGGGGTGTTCGAACTGAAGTTCTTCTTCACCTCATCGATCGCCTCCTCGTCCGGCGGCGAGGCCCACTCGGCCGAATCGGTGCGGCACAAGATCCGCCAGCTGATCGACGCCGAGCGCGCTGAGGCCGATGTCCATTCGGACGACGCCATCGTCGATATTCTCAAGGAGGCGGGCGTCGACATCGCCCGTCGCACGGTCGCCAAATATCGTGAGGCGATGCGGATTCCGTCATCGGTTGAACGCAGACGGATGCTACGCGCCGCCGTCTGATGCGCGGGACCGAATTCGGAGTCGCGCGTTTCGCCACGGATGCAGAGCGAAGCCATGGATCCTGTTGACCGTCGACGCTCACTTTCAGAGCTTCTGACCGACATCGCCGACGATCCCTCGCCGGTGGTGACCGTCGGCGAGATCGTGCAGCGACTCGGCCGCCGGTCGTTCGGGGCCCTGCTGTTCATTTTCGCGGCCCCCAACTGGCTGCCGCTGCCGCCGGGATCCTCGACCTTCCTGGCCGCGCCGCTGCTGTTCTTCGGGCCACAGATCGCGCTTGGCATTCATCGGCCGTGGCTGCCCCGGTTCATCGACGGCAAGCAGATGGAACGCGCCAGGCTGGCAGGCCTGCTGCGCAAGCTGGTCCCCACCCTCGAGCGCATCGAAAGGGTCTCGGCGCCCCGGCTGGTGTTCCTGTTCGGCCCCGTCGGCGACCGGGTCATCGGCCTGACGGTGACCCTGCTGTCCCTGGTGCTGCTCATGCCCATCTGGCTGGGCAACATGGCTCCGGGCGCGGCGATCGCCGTCTTCGGCCTGTCGCTGGTCCAGCGGGACGGCGTGCTTGCGCTGATCGGCTACACCATAACGGCCCTCAGCGTTGGCCTGGTGGCCGTCGGCTGGAACGTCGCGGCGGCCTTCATCGGCCATATGGCGCGGGTCGCCGGTCTGACCTGACGCCGCCCGCTCACAAGAAAGCGATCCGCGCCGTCGACTGCTTGACACCTCAGTCCGGCAGGCGCGTTCTAGACGCATGCAAGTGCACGTATCCGGCAAGCATGTCGACGTCGGGGAAGCCCTGCGCACGCGGGTTTCGGACGACCTCACCACCACCATTGGCAAGTACTTCGATCGCGGCGGCTCCGCCGATGTCGTCGTCACAAAGGAGGGCTACGCTTTCCGGGTCGACTGTTCGATCCGGCTCGATTCCGGGCAGATGCTGCAGAGCCAGGGCCTGGCGGGCGACGCCCACGCCGCCTTCAGCGACGCCCTCGGCAAAATCGAGACCCGCGTGCGGCGCTACAAGCGGCGCCTCAAGAGCCATTCGGTCCAGGCCGAGGCGCGACGCGAGGAAACGGCGGCCTTCTTCGTCCTGAAAGCGCCCGACGAGGACGTCGAGGACTGGGACGGGGTCGACAACCACGCGCCCCCGACCGGCATGATCATCGCCGAATCCGAAGCCGTGCTGAAGACAATGACTGTTTCGATGGCGGTCATGGAACTGGACCTGAGCGAATCTCGCACAATCGTGTTCAGGAATGCCGCCCACGGGGGATTGTCCGTGGTGTATCGACGGCCGGACGGGAACATCGGCTGGATCGACCCTGAACGGACACAGTCACAGAGCGGCAACGGAAAGCGGGTAGTCGCCTGACACGGCGCGGCCAGCCCTTCGGCAACCGGTCTGAATTTCGCGGGACTAGCGTATGAATATCGGAGACCTGCTGGAGCCGCGCGCCATTGCGCCGCGCGCGGGAGCCAGCGGCAAGCGCCAGGTTCTGTCGGCTGTCGCCGACATCGCCGCCCGGAACTTCGGCCTGGACGCCGAGCTTGTGCTCGACGCCCTGCTGGAGCGTGAGGCCGCCGGGTCGACCGGCGTCGGCCATGGCGTCGCCGTGCCGCATGCGCGCCTGCCGGGGCTCAGCCGCATGCACGGCGTGTTCATGCGCCTGGACCAGCCGACGGCCTTCGAGTCGGTCGATGATCAGCCCGTGGATCTGGTGTTCGCCCTGCTGGCGCCACTGGGCTCGGACACCGAGCATCTTCGGACGCTCGCGCGCGTGTCGCGGCTGCTGCGCCAGCGCGACCTGCGGCAGCAGTTGCGTCAAGCCCGGACCGGCGAGGCGCTGTACGCCCTGCTGGCCCGTGAGCCGCAATCGACGGCCGCCTGAGTCGACCAACACGATCAGTGGAGGGCTGGCGCCCGGTCCTAGTGGACCGAGACGGGCGCCAGTTCGTGCGCCAGGGCGGCGGCGACCGCGGAATCCCGGTCGCCGAGAACCGCAAGGCGTTCGCCATCGGCGCGGTGCACGGCATAGAGCGTCTGGTCAGGGCTGAGGTCGAACCCGTTACGGGCGGCGACCGGCGTGTCAGCGATGATTTCCGCCGCCGTCACGGGCCGGACGTAGACGAGGTCCGGCGCGCCGAGCGCGGCAAAGGCTTCCTGGGTAAGCAGTTGGGGTGTCATGTGACCACCTCCTTCACTAGGTGAACGCGGGGAACGGCCGCCGGTTCAGCCGGCCGGGCCGGGTTCGGGTTACAGGGTCTGGTCCGAGGTGCGGATGGGGATCCGCTGGATCAGGCGTTCAGGCTCGGGCCGGGCGAGATCGACATGCAGCAGGCCGTGCTCCAGCAGCGCCTCCCGCACGACCATTCCGTCCGCGAGCACGAAGGTCCGGATAAAGCCCCGGGCCGCGATGCCGCGATGCAGGTAGGCCTTGTCGGCGGCGTCCGGGCCATCGCCGCGCCGACCGGCGACGGTCAGCTGGTTGCCCTCGACCTGGATTTCGAGCTGGTCCGGCGAGAAGCCGGCCACAGCCAGGGTTATGCGCACGTCGCCGTCGTCGAGCGCTTCGACATTGTAGGGCGGATAGCCTTCGGCGGCGGCCTTGGCCGCCCGCTCGATCAGGGCGCGGGTATGGTCGAAGCCCAGCAGGAACGGGCTGTCGAAAAGCAGGGGTCGTGTCGTCATCGTCGTTCAGAGTCCTCGCACAGGCGACTCCCGCCCGTCGGCCCCGAAGGCGTCCGTCGAACGGCTCGAAGAACAGGTGGCGATTGATGGCCCCCGCCGCAAGGCTGGGCGGAGCCCCGCGGGCGTGAGAGCGGGCTCGGGCCCGGATTTCAGCGCTGAGGGTCGGTGAAGGATGAAATGACCCGGTAGGTCAGCCGGCTGTTGGTCGCCTCGACCACCTCGACCCGCGCGCCCCTCAGGCCGAACGCAGAGCTGTCGGTGATGTCGATCTGAAAATCCAGCGACAGCGATGGATAGGACTGATCGTCCCTCAGTTCCCGGTAGACGAAGCTGAGGACGGAGCCGGACCGGCCCCGGTAGATGATCTCCTGCCGGTAGTTCTCGGCGCCCTGCTCCACGACCGGCAGCGGCCGCAGTTGCGGCGGCTGGTCCGGAACCACGCTGCAGAAGCCCTTGGTGGTGAAGACCCTCACATAGGCGGCGTCATCCTTGCGGACACAGACCCCCCCGGAGGCCGGTACGGCGCCGCCCGCCAGCTCCCGAT
>CANJYY010000085.1 GCA_947479185.1 Caulobacteraceae bacterium | reverse complement strand
CGCACGATCCGTCGACGGCGGCGCTGATTGAGAAGCTCAAGGACTAGCCACCCATCGCCGTCATCCTGGGCCTTGTGCCCAGGACCCCTCTGAACGTGTTCCGGACCTGTCAGGCTTGAGCGATGCTCGTGCGGCTGAACGAGGTGTCCTCGCCACAAGGGCGAGTATGACGGGTTGTTGTTGGGCCCTCCCCGCTAGCCCTTCCGCAATCTTTCGCCTATAGACCCGCCCCGATGACCCGCGCCTCGCACCATCACGGCTGCCACCACCACGCCATCCCTCGCGGGACGGAACGGGTTCGCGCGGCCTGAGGCCAGCGCTCCACCCCTCCGGCCCCGCCCGACGCGGATGGGGCTGAAGACAGCTCCATCCGGCCCGACCGACCCGATGAGAGCTTGATATGACCGACCAGCCTTTCCGCCCCGAAGCCCCCTTTCGACCTGAAGCACGGGCCCCGCGCGGATTCGCCGACAAGCGCGCCGCGACCCTGCGGGCCGAGCGGCGGATCGTCGAACAGGTGTCCAAGGTCTACGAACAGTGGGGCTTCGAGCCGCTCGACACCGGGGCGTTCGAATACGCCGACGCGCTCGGCAAGTTCCTGCCCGACAGCGACCGGCCCAACGAGGGCGTGTTCGCGCTGCAGGACGACGACGAGCAGTGGATGGCCCTGCGCTATGACCTGACCGCGCCGCTGGCCCGGTTCGCGGCGCAGAACTGGGAGACCCTGCCCAAGCCCTATCGCCGCTACGCCTTCGGGCCGGTCTGGCGCAACGAGAAGCCGGGCCCGGGCCGGTTCCGCGAATTCATCCAGTGCGACGCCGACACGGTCGGCTCGGCGCGGCCGGAAGCGGACGCGGAGATCATCGCCCTGGCCGTGGCCGGTCTAGAGGCCGCCGGCCTGCCGCGCGGCACGGCGGTGATGAAGATCAACAATCGCAAGCTGCTCAACGGCCTGCTGACGGCGGCGGGCGTGACCACCGAGGGCCAGAAGCTGGGTGTGTTGCGCGCGGTCGACAAGCTGGACCGGCTGGGCGCCGAGGGTGTGACCCTGCTGCTTGGCGAGGGCCGCAAGGACGAGTCCGGCGCCTTCACCAAGGGCGCGGGCCTGGGGGCGAAGGCGATCGAGTCGGTGCTGGCCTTCGTGGCCGCCGGCCAGGCCGACCGGTCGGGCACGCTGGACGCGCTCAGCAAGGTCATCGGCGGCTCGGCCGAGGGCGACGAGGGGCTGGAGGAGCTGGCCAAGATCGGCGCGGCCCTCAAGGGCCTCGGCGTCGGCGACGACCAGGCGAGCTTCGATCCGTCCATCGTGCGCGGCCTGGAATACTACACCGGCGCCGTGTTCGAGGCGGAACTGCTGCTGGAAACCACCGACGAGAAGGGCCAGCCGATGCGCTTCGGCTCGATCGGCGGCGGCGGGCGTTATGACGATCTGGTGGCGCGGTTCACCGGCGAACGGACCCCGGCGACCGGCTTCTCGTTCGGCGTGTCGCGGCTGGCGGCGGCGCTGAAGGCGGCGGGTCGCGAGGAGGCCGGCGAGAACCGCGGGCCGGTGGTGATCATCGCCTTCGACCAGGCGCGGATGGCCGACTATTTCGCCGTCGCCGGCGAGCTGCGCGCGGGCGGGATCGCCGCCGAGGTCTATCTCGGGACCTCCGGCATGCGGCCGCAGATGAAGTACGCCGACCGCCGCATGGCCCCGGCCGCGGTGATCATCGGCGAGGACGAGTTCGCCGCCGGGACCGTGACGATCAAGGACCTCGACCTCGGCCGCGACCTGTCGAAAGCGGTCACCGACAACGCCGCCTGGAAGGCCGAACGGCCCGGCCAGCAGACCATTCCGCGCACCGACCTCGTGGCCGCCGTGCGCAAGATCGTGGACGCCGCCCGATGAGACTGGAGCCCCCCGTTCCCGCCGAGGCCCTGGCGGCCATTCGCGCGCCGTTCGCCACGGCCGGCGCCGCCGCCGTCGAGGTTCCGGTGCTGCAGCCGCTGGCCCTGCTGCTCGACCTGTCCGGCGAGGCCATGCGCCCACGCCTGTTCGTGGTCCAGGCCGAGGGCGGCGAGGAGCTGGCCATGCGGCCGGACTTCACCATCCCCGTGGCGCGGGCGCACATCGCCGGCGGCGCCGCCGCCGGACGCTACGCCTACGAAGGCAAGGCCTTCCGCGCCGCGCCGGCCGGGTCGAGCCGGGCCGAGGAATTCCTGCAGGTCGGCGTCGAGGCCTTCGGCGGCGATGACGCCGCGACGGCCGATGTCGAGGTGGTCGGCCTGGCCTGGCGCTCGGCGGCGGCCGGCGGGCGCAGCGACCTGTCGCTGATCGTCGGCGACATCGCCCTGTTCGCGGCCTTCGTCGACAGCCTGGCCCTGGCGCCGGCGCTGGCCGCGCGGCTCAAGCGGCTGTTCACCCGGCCGCGCCTGCTGCAGGCCGAGCTCGACCGGGCCGGACAGGCGACGGACGAAGCCGCCGCGCGGCAGATCAATCCGCTGGAAGGCGTGCCGGCCGGGGAGGGCGAGGCCGCGCTGCGCCGGCTGTGGGCCATCGCCGGTATCGAGCCGGTCGGCGGCCGTCCGGCTGACGAAATCGTCCGCCGTCTGGCCGACCGGGCCGAGGCCGCCCGCACGCCGCCGCTGACGCTCGCCGAGGCGGACGCGGTGCGCCGCTATCTGGCCGTCTCCGAAACGCCGGAAGCCGCGCTGGCGGCGATCCGCGCGCTGGCGGGCCCCGCTCCCGGCGCCATCGAGGCGGCGCTGGCGGTCTGGACGCGGCGGCTCGACGGGCTGACGGCCCAGGGCGTGCCCGCCGACCGGATCACCCTGACGGCCGCCTTCGGCCGGGCGTTCGGCTACTACGACGGGCTGGTGTTCGAGGTGCGCAGCGCGGCGCTGGGCGAGGAACGGCCGGTGGCCGCCGGCGGTCGCTATGACGGCCTGCCGGCGCGACTCGGCGCGGCCTCGGCCCAGGGCGCGGTCGGCTGCATGGTGCGACCGGCAAGGGCTTTCGCGGGAGGCGTGGAATGACTGGATCCCGGAATACGCCACTGATCCTGGCGATCCCCTCCAAGGGGCGACTGAAGGAGCAGGTCGAGGCCTGGCTGGCCGACGCGGGTCTGCCGCTGTCGTCGGCCGCCGGCGGGCGGGGCTACACCGCCGCCATTCCGGCCCTGCCCAAGGTCGAGGTGCGGCTGCTGTCGGCCTCCGACATCGCCGCCGCGCTCGACAGCGGCGAGATCCACCTGGGCGTCACCGGCGAGGACCTGCTGCGCGAACAGGTCGCCGATCTCGACAGCCGGGTCATGCTTTTGCGGGCCCTGGGCTTTGGCAAGGCCGACCTGATCGTCGCCGTGCCGCGCGGCTGGCTGGACGTCGAGACCATGGCCGACCTCGAAGAGGTGGCGCACGCCCATCTGGTGCGCACCGGCAAGCGGCTGCGGGTGGCGACCAAGTATCTGGTGCAGACGCGGGCCTTCTTCGCCCGCTGCGGCGTGGCCGACTATCGCATCGTCGAGTCCGGCGGCGCGACCGAGGGGGCCCCGGCCTCCGGCGCGGCCGAGATCATCGTCGACATCACCACCACCGGCGCGACCCTGGCGGCCAACCATCTGAAGATCGTCGGCGACGGCGTGATCCTGAAGAGCCAGGCGCAGCTGGCGGCCTCGCTGTCGGCGGGCTGGGACGCCGAGAAGCTCGCCGTGGTGCGGCAGCTGCTGGGCGTGGTCGAGGCGCGGGCGCGAGCCCGGGGCTCGATGATGCTGGTCTGGCCGGCCGAGGCGGACGCGGCGGCGCGGTCGGCGCTGGCGGGTCTCGTCACGCGCGGCGCCCGGCCGCGGGCCAACGGCCTGCTGATCGCCGAGCGCGACATGCTGGAGGCCCAGGCGCTGCTGGCGACCGCGGGAATCGGTCCAGTGGCGGCGAGTCGTCCCGAGCACATGTTTGAGCCGATCTCCGGCGCCGCGGAGGCGCTGGTTACCCGGATCGGGTCATAAAACTGACGGCAACGTCGAAAATGGTCGTTCTTTTGACTGTGTAGTCCAACAATCGACCCCGAATTCGCCAATTCGGCGTATTTTGTTGCGCGCAAAGGCCCTCCGATCCCTTGACAGGGAAAGGCTGTTGCCGTCTTTTGACGGTGCGCGAGGAATTGGAACCCCAGAGAGTTCCTACCTCACGGCGTTTCGGGGAGGAAACGCCCGCTTGGATCGAGTGATCGAGACGTAAACCGGACCCGCCGCGACTATCCCCCGCGGCGGGTCTGTGTTTTCCGGTTTCACCGTCAAAAACTTACCGACATCCGACACGCTGCGTGGTGCGAGACGCTCGCAAAGCTCGCGCCTCACCATAACGGGCACAGGTGTTCGTCATCCTGTGGAGCGGACCCTCAGGTCCCCCCGGACTTGATCCGGGGCTCGAAGGACGCACCCCACATCCCCCCACATCCCATCCGGAGGCGTCATGACCTCAAACCCGGAGGACGGCTATCAGCCGTCCAGCGTCGTCGCCGGCCGCGGCCGCGCGGTGGTCATCACCGGCTGTTCCGGCGGCGGCAAGTCGACTCTGCTGGGCGAGCTGGCGCGACGCGGCCATCGCGTGTTCGCCGAGCCCGGCCGACAGATCGTCAGGGAGCAGGACTGGATCGGCGGCGACGCCCAGCCCTGGATCGCGCCGGCGAAGTTCGCCGAACTGGCGCTGTCGCGGGGACTGCATCAGCGGATCACGGCCGCCGAGGCCGGCGGGCTGGCCTTCTTCGACCGCGGCATCGTCGAGCCGCTGGCCGCGCTCGAGCGATGGGGCCTGCCGGTCCCGGACCACTTCCGGCGGGCGGCCGAGGTCTGCCGCTATGACGCAATGGTTTTCGTCGCCCCGCCCTGGCCGGAGATCTACCGCACGGACGCGGAGCGCCGGCACGGGTTCGACGACGCGGTCGCCGAGTTCGGTCCGCTGACCGCGACCTATGCGCGGCTGGGCTATCGGCTCGTCGAGCTGCCGAAGGTCGACGCCGCCGCGCGGGCCGACTTCGTGCTGGCGACGCTGGGGGTGTGACCCAAACAGAAAGGGCGGCCCTCGCGGGGCCGCCCTCCTGCAGATCGACGTGGACGCCGTGGCTACCAGATCTTCACGCGGTCGGCCGGGGCGACATAGAGCTTGTCGCCGGACTGGACGCCGAAGGCGTCGTACCAGGCGTCGATGTTGCGGATCGTTCCGTTGACCCGGTAGTAGGCCGGCGAATGGGGGTCGGTGACCACCTGCTGGCGGACGAACTCCTCGCGGGCCTTCTGACGCCACACCTGGGCCCAGCCGAGGAACACGCGCTGCTGGCCGGTGAAGCCGTCCAGCAGCGGCGCGGGCCGGCCGCCCAGCGACACCAGATAGGCATCGTAGGCCAGCGACAGGCCGCCCATGTCGCCGATGTTCTCGCCCATCGTCAGCCCGCCCTGCACCTTCGCGCCGGGGTAGGGCTCGAACATCGAATACTGGGCGCCGAGGCGGTCGGCCTGGACCTTGAACTTGGCGGCGTCCTCAGCGGTCCACCAGTCGCGCAGCACGCCGTCGCCGTCGCCCTTGCGGCCCTGGTCGTCGAAGCCGTGGCTGATCTCGTGGCCGATCACGCCGCCGATGCCGCCGAAGTTGACGGCCATGTCGGCGTCCGGATGGAAGAAGGGCGCCTGAAGGATGGCGGCCGGGAAGACGATCTCGTTCTTGACCGGGCTGTAGTAGGCGTTGACCGTCTGCGGGGTCATGCCCCACTCGGCCTTGTCGACCGGGCCATTGAGCCGGGCCACGTCATAGCGCCAGTCGAACACCGCCGCGCGCTGGGCGTTGCCGTAGACGTCGTCGGCGCGGACCTCGAGGGCCGAGTAGTCGCGCCACGTGTCCGGATAGCCGATCTTCACGCCGAACTTGGCCAGCTTGTCGAGCGCCCGGACCTTGGTTTCCGGGCTCATCCAGTCGAGGTGCTCGATGCGGACCTTCAGCGCCGCGCGGATGTTGGCGACCAGCGCCTCCATCTTGGCCTTGGACTCGGCCGGGAAGTAGCGTGAGACATAGACCTTGCCGACCGGCTCGCCGAGCATGCCGTTGACGTAGCCGACGCCGCGCTTCCAGCGGGGCTTCTGCTCGGGCTGGCCGGCCAGGGTCTTCGAGCGGAACTCGAAGTTGGCGTCGACGAAACGGCGCGACAGCAGCGGCGCGGCGCCGTCGACCAGATGGAACGCTTCCCAGGCCTTCAGCGTGTCGACCGGCGTGGCCGAATAGATGGCGGCGAACTTCGGGAAGGCGGTGTTGGTGCTGACGATGTAGCGGTTGACGCCCTTCAGTTCCGTGCCGGGCAGGTAGCGGTTCCAGTTGAAGCCCGGAGTCGCGGCCTGCAGCTCGGCGAGGGTCATCGGGTTGTAGGTCTTGTCCCGGTCGCGGCGTTCGATGCGCGTCCAGGAGGCTTCGGCCAGTTGCGTCTCGAAGGCCATGACGGCCCTGGCCGACTCCGCGGGCTTCACCCAGCCGATCATGGTCAGCATCTGGACCATATAGGCTTCGTAGGCGGCCTTCTTGGCGGCGAACTTCGGGTCGAGATAGTAGTCGCGGTCGGGCAGGCCGAGGCCGCCGGCGCCGGCGTAGACGGCGTATTTTGTCGGGTCCTTGGCGTCGTCGCCGATGCCCAGGCCGAAGATGGCCGAAAAGCCCGTGGTGTTGGCGCGGCCCATCAGGGCGGTGATGTCGTCGCGGGTCTTCGCGGCCATGATCTGGGCCAGCTCGGGCTTGATCGGCTTGATGTCCAGTTGCTCGGCGCGGGCTTCGTCCATGAAGGCGGCGTAGGCCGCACCGACCTGGACCGCCTCGGGGCCGGTGATGCGGCCGGCGGCGGAGTCCTCGATGATCGCGCGGGTGCGGGCTTCCGACAGGATCGACAGGGCGTCGAAGTTGCCGAAGCGGGTGCGGTCGGCGGGGATCTCGGTGCGGGCGTTCCACGCGCCGCTGGCCCACATGTAGAAGTCGTCGCCCGGCTTCACCGTCCGGTCCATGCCCGTCAGGTCAAAGCCCCAGGCGCCGTAGCGCGGGCTGTCGAGCGATACGGCCGGGCCGCCGCCCGTCGTGTCGGTCGCGGTGAACAGGGACTCATTAAAGCAGAAGGCGTCGAGGCAGCGGTGCTCCTCGTGCGCCGTCGCCGGCGCGGCGGCCAGGAGCAGCGCGCCGGCGGCCGCGGCGGTCATCAGAAGGGTCTTCATGGTGGAAACGTCCCCGGAACTGGAATTGCCGGCGACATTGCACTCCGGCCGCCGGATGCGGACGTTAAAGTTTCTTCATGCCGGCGGAAACGGCAAACGTTCTCTCCCCGGAATGGGGAGAGAACGCCGCCAGGACTACCAGATGCGGACGCGGTCTTCCGGCTTCACGTACCACTTGTCGCCGGGCTTCACGCCCCAGGCGTCGTACCAGGCGTCGACGTTGCGCAGGGTGCCGATGACCCGGAACTGGGCCGGCGAGTGCGGGTCGGACACCACCTGCTGGCGGATCGCGTCGTCCCGGTACTTGCTGCGCCAGATCTGCGAGAAGCCGAGGAAGAAGCGCTGGTCGCCGGTCAGGCCGTCGATCACCGGGGCCGGCTGACCGCCGAGCGACAGGTGGTAGGCGTCGAGCGCGATCAGGATGCCGCCGAGGTCGCCGATGTTCTCGCCCATCGTCAGGTCGCCGTTGATGTGCGAGCCGGCGACCGGCTCGAAGGCCGAGTACTGGGCGCCGAGGCGCTTGGTCTGGACTTCGAACTTGGTCGCGTCGGCCGGCTGCCACCAGTCGCGCAGCGAGCCGTCGGCGTCGAACTTGCGGCCCTCGTCGTCGAAGCCGTGGCTGATCTCGTGGCCGATCACCGCGCCGATGCCGGCGTAGTTGACGGCCGCGTCGGCGTCCGGATCGAAGAACGGCGGCTGCAGGATGGCCGCCGGGAAGACGATCTCGTTGAGCGTCGGGTTGTAGTATGCGTTGACCGTCTGCGGGAACATGCCCCACTCGTCGCGGTCGACGGGCTTGCCGAGCTTGTCGACGTTGAACGCCCACTCGAAGGCGCTCGAGCGCTGGACGTTGCCGTAGAGGTCGTCCGGCTTGATGGTCAGGGCGCTGTAGTCGCGCCACTTGTTCGGGTAGCCGATCTTGACCGTGAAGGACGCCAGCTTGGCCTGGGCGCGGGCCTTGGTCTCGGGGCTCATCCAGTCGAGCTTTTCGATGCGGGCCTTGAGCGCGACGCGCAGGTCGGCGACCAGCTTCTCCATCTTGGCCTTGGACTCGGCCGGGAAGTAGGCCTCGACATAGAGCTTGCCGACCGCCTCGCCGAGGTTGCCGCTGACCAGCGACACCCCGCGCTTCCAGCGGACGCGCTGCTCGGGCTGGCCCGACAGGGTCTTCGCCCGGAACTGGAAGTTGGCGTCGACGAACTGCTTCGACAGATAGGGCGCGGCCTGGTCGGCCGTGTGGAAGGCCTGCCAGGCCTGCAGGGTCGCGACGGGCGTTCTGGCATAGAGGGCGGCGATCTTGGTGAAGGCGGTCGGTTCGCCGACGATCACGCGGTCGGCCTTCGTCAGGCTCGCGCCTTTCAGCCAGGCCTGCCACGGGAAGCCGGGGGCCAGGGCCTGCAGCTGGGCCAGGGTCTTGGGATTGTAGGTCTTGTCGGCGTCACGTTGCTCCGCCGCCGGCCACTGCGCTTCGGCGATCGCGGTCTCCAGCGCCACGATGGCGTCGGCCGACTTTTCCGCGTCGGCCCAGCCGGCCAGGGTCAGGATCTGCGCGACATAGGCGCGGTAGGCGGCCTTTTTCTCGGCGAACTTGGCGTCGAGATAGTAGTCGCGGTTGGGCAGACCCAGGCCCGCTTGGGTCATGTAGGTG
>CANJYY010000084.1 GCA_947479185.1 Caulobacteraceae bacterium | reverse complement strand
CGCTCGGCGCGGGCCCAGGCGCCCGGCTCGCGACGCTTCCGCATCGAGCCGTCGCAGGCGAAGCTGAACTGGCAGACGCCGCCGGTCGAGGCGCCCTGGAAGACCACGCCGCAGACGGTCTTGGGGAAGGCCGGATGCCGCGCGCGGTTGAGCACCACCTGGGCCACGGCCGCCTGGCCGGCCGGGGTCTCGCCGCGGGCTTCGTAATAGACGGCCTGGGTCAGGCATTCGAGATCGCGCGAGTCCTCCAGCGCCCCGTTGAGGCGGAAGGGCTCGGCGGCCGGATTGAACGGCCCGCCGAAGCTGGCCCGCAGCAGCAGGCCCTCGGCAGACGGACGCTGCGGCGCGGCGCGGCGCTCGAGACGGGCGGCGAACAGGGCCGCCTGCCGGTCGCGCTGGGCGCCGCCGGCGCTGGTGAACGGGTCGTGACGCTCGGCGACGGCGAGCGCGGCGG
The DNA here is from genome assembly GCA_947479185.1 of Caulobacteraceae bacterium. Classification (GTDB taxonomy): domain Bacteria; phylum Pseudomonadota; class Alphaproteobacteria; order Caulobacterales; family Caulobacteraceae; genus Caulobacter. The sequence goes on along the minus strand of CANJYY010000084.1, from coordinate 8,419 downwards.
GATCCATCCCGTCGACCATCCGTTCAAGAGAGGCGTCGGAATAGCTGCCCGAGGCGACGTCGGCGATTTCCGAGACGCGGTGGTGCTGGTCGGCGGCCTGGGCCATGCCGCCGAGAAGGTAAGCGGCCCCGACGATCGCGCCGCAGGCCGAGCCCACCAGCGTTCCGGTCAAAGCGACGCTCATCAGCGCGCGCACGGGTGCGCGCGTCTGCGATTGGAATGACAAGAGTTTCGTGTCCTGTGCGACGAGAGCGGATTGCCCCCCGACAATCACCCCGAAAGACGCCAACGCGGCCTGACAGGATGGGGACTCGACCGGTTCACGAAATGGCCGAAGTCCGACTTGTGGCGTGCCTTATGACTCAATTGGCCACGATTCGCAATAGGATGTTGCGCTGCAACATAATTCCCGCCTCAGGTGATCGGAAAGGTCCGTGAGGTTCTCTTGAGATTCAACAGGTTGCGCAGAGTCTAGCGAAGGCGTGCGGCGCGGTGAATTCTCGCCCCGAGCGAGGGGCGGAACCGCCACTGCTTGCGCTCGTTGAACGGTGGTCAGCCCGGAACACGGGCCATCCCACAAGGCCACTCGCATGCGCATCCAGACGACTCTTTCCCTGACCCTGATCGCCCTGGCCGGCGCCGGCCTCGCGGGCTGCGGCCACAACCTGCAGCAGCGCGCCGCCACCGGCGCCATCGCCGGCGCGGTGGTGGCCGGACCGGTCGGGGCGGTGGTCGGCGCGGGCGCCGGCGCGGTGGTCAACGAGGTCAAGAAGCCCGACTAACCACGCCCGGCGTTGCCAGCGGCGCGATCTGAAGGCACCTTCTCCTCAAGAGTGTTCTCTTGGGGAGAAGACAATGAAGCGCGCGCTGTATCTTCTGGCCGCGACGGCGGCCCTTGCGGGCCCCGCCGCCGCCGGGGACCTGCTGTATCCGGGCGGCACGCTGCTCACCGAGACCGTGGCGGGCAAGCCCTACTGGTCGGTCCAGGCCGACTGCGCCGGCGTCTACGGGGCGGCCAGCGCCTACCTCGCCGAGACGGGCGACACGGCCGGCTCCGCCAAGGCCAAGGCGATGGGCGTGTCCTTCTTCAAGGACGCGGTCGACCGGGTCATGAAGGACCGCCACATCGCCCGGCGGGCGGCGATCGACACCCTCAGCCCGACGGTGATCAAGGGGCGTGGCCAGGCGCTCGACCTGCTGCGCGCGGAAGGCGACGGTCCTCAGTCGAAGTGGAACTACGCCCGCAGCGCCTGCCTCGACGTCCGCGACGCCTACAGGGCCCACTAGATACCGTCGTCCCGGCCTGTTCAGGACGCTTGACGATCAACACGCCCGGGAGCCTGACTGCGCCTGACGGTCGCCTTCGGGGAGTTGCATGCGTTTTCGTTCGGTTCTGGTCGCCCTCTCCGCCCTGACGGCTCTGGGCGCCGCCCTCCCCGCCGACGCCCAGTCGATCGGCCGCCAGATGGATCTGTTGCGGCTCGAGGAGCAGGCGGGCGCCGTGCTCACCGCCCTGTCCGAAAGCGAGTTCAAGGCCTGCGAGGCAAAGCTGCCGACGCTGAAGGCGATCATGGCCGATCCCCGGTTCGACCGGATGCGCCAGGAGATCCGTCGGCCGTTCCTGTTCTCGGTGATCCTGTGCAGCGAGATCAAGGACCGCCCGCTCGGCCTCGAGGCCGCGCGCAGGCTCGAGCCGATGGCCACCGAACCGATGGAGATCGGCGCGGTCCAGACCATCCAGATCTCCGACGCCATCGCCCGCGACGCCATGGTCGACGCCACGCGCCGCTTCCTCAAGCTGCTGGACGCCCAGCCCGGGACCGTCGCGGTCTGGCGGCCCGGCATGGTCGGCGTGTTCACCGACTATCTCGACGAGGATCCTGACCTGGCGTTGACCGCCCTGGCCCGGATCACCGCCTTTGCCTGGAAAGACCCGCGGAGTCTGCGCGCGGCGAAGAACGAATGGGCCCTGGCCTACGGCTGGCAGCTTGGCGACAAGGGCCGCGCGACCGAGGCGGCGACCGCGGTGGCCGGCGCCGATGACCCGCGCGTGCTGATGTACGTCGCCGCCGACCGCCGGTTCGAGAAGACCTGGACCGCCGCCGGCCGCTTCGACTGGACCGCCCTGGAGGAGGCCGCGCTGGCCCGCGCCCGCGCGGAGATGGACGCCGCGCCCGAAAGCCTCGCGCCGGTTCAGGACGCGCTGTCGTCCCTGCGCGCGCTCGGCCGCTACGACGAGGCGATCCTGATCGGCCAGGCCTATCGCGCCCGGCTGCAGGACGGCGAAGCCTTCGACGACCGCGAAGCCCAGGGCGACCCTGTGCTGATCCAGCTGGCCGCCGCCCTGGCCGATACCGGCGACATCAAGGAGGCCGAGGCGGTCTCTATCGAGGCCATCGGCCCGGACGAGGCGCGCGCCGACTCGACCGACGCGCGGATGAACTGGGGCGGGCGGCTGCTCGACCTGGCCCGGCCGCGTGACGTGCTCAAGGTTCTGGAGGGCATCGACCTCGACTATGTCACACCCTACGGCCAGGCCTGGATCGACGCCCAGAAGGCCTGCGCCTGGAGCGATATCGACCCGAAGACGGCCGAGCCCCTGCTGGAGTCGCTGCGCAAGCGGCGCGACGAGAACCCCGGCGCCCTCAGCGAGGCGCTGCTCTGCGCCAACCGGCTGGATGAGGCCGCCGCCCTGCTGGTCTGGCGGCTGCAGAGCCCCGAGCACCGCGCCGGCGCCCTCGACCCCTTCTGGACCGCCCGGCCGCCGCCGGTGATCACGCCCTGGCTGGCCGAGTTCAACCGCCGCCGCCTGGCGATCCAAGCCCGCCCGGAGGTCCAGGCCGCCCTGGCGAAAGTCGGCCGGCCGGTCACCACCCCGCTCGGCGGCGACTATTGGGGCGGGTTCTAGGCGCCCCTGATCAGTACGGCGTCTCGTCCTTGTGCAGGTAGACGCCGCGCCCCGGGCGCAGGCAGAGGTCGATGTCGGGATAGTCGACCCACTCGGTGGCGACGTTGCTCGGGTTGCCGACCTGCAGCAGCACCGCATCGGCGTCCGAGCGGTTCTGCAGATGGTGGCCGTCGGCCACCCCCGCCTTCCAGGCCGCGCAGTCGCCGGCGCGCAGCACGGTCTCGCCGTCGTTCTCCACCAGCACCACCTCGCCGGACACGACCCAGACGAACTCGTCCTCGTCGGCGTGCCAGTGGCGCTGGCTCGACCACTGCCCGGCCGGCAGGGTCAGCAGGTTGACCCCGACCAGGGTCAGACCGGCGGCCCCGGCCAGCTCGATCCACGACCGCTCCTTGCAGGGCGCGTTCATCGGCGCGGGATAGCGCGATCCGCCGCGACGCGGGGCGGTCGACAGGTCGATCTTGGGCATGGCGGGTCTCCGGGCTTGATCGGCCGATCCTAGTCGAGCGGCCGGGCCGTTGAACCCACCCCCGGCAGACTGCTGACACGCCGCGGCCAACGAAAGGGCGAGCCCGTGAAATAACGCGCGCGGGAGTTGACGGATACCCGCGTTCGCGCAACCCTCGGTCATGCTTTACGCCCAACTCGCCCACGGTGCGCAGATCTACCTGGTCGCCTGGCTGGGGCTTCTGGCCGTCATCATCGCCTATCGCGGCCTGGTGTCCGGCCAGGGCGTCGCCATGCTGTCGGCGAGACCAGGGGCCGGCATCGACGCCGAGCGGGTGCAGATGCTGGTCACGGTGATCGGCGGCGCCGGCTACTACGCCGCCGAAGCCCTGAAGACCATCGGCGAGGGCGCGCCGGTCACGGCGCTGCCCGAGGCGCCCCAGACCCTCGTCACACTCATCGCCGTCAGCCAGGGGCTCTACCTGGCGGGCAAGCTCCATCGGCCGGCCTGACGCGGCGGGACCCGAACCCACGGAAAGGGAAGACGCATGAAACCCTGGTATGACCTGCCGACGATCATCGGCGTGGCCCTCGTCCTGATCATCGTCGGCATGTCGGCGATCGTGCTGTGGAAGATCGCCAGCAACAAGATCAACCTCGACTACCTGATCGCCGAGCCCGACAGCGGCGGCAAGGCCAGCCTGTCGCGGTTCCAGTTCCTGATCTTCACCTTCGTCGTCGCCGGCGTGTTCCTGCTGCTGTGCATCGAGAGCGGCACCTTCGTCGACATTCCCGCCAGCGTGCTGGGCCTGATCGGCATCAGCGGCGGCAGCTATGTGCTGTCCAAGGGCATCGCCACCAACGCCGATGTCGAGAAAACCCGGGCGCAGAACCCGCCTCCCGCGCCGACCGACGGCCAGCCCGCGAAGACGAAGTGACCGGGGAAGGCACGACCATGCGCGCCTTCGTCACGGGCCTTGCGCTGTGGGTCCTCGCCGGAGGAGCGGCCGCGGCCCAGCCGGCCGCGCCCCCGCCGCCCGCCGGAGCCCCGGCCATCCCCACGACCGGCGTCTCGACCCAGGACCCCGCCCAGTTGAGGGACTGCCAGGCGCGGTTCAAGGCGATCGGCCTGCCGCGTCACCGCTCCGAGGATCGCCTGCTCGCCCAGGTTCCGGTCTGCCGCGACGGCTGGGCGGCGTCGTTCAACTGCGCCAGCGGCAATCCGGACTGGGTGATGGAGCATCTCACGCCCGCCCGGGTCCGGGGGACGGCCGTGCGCAAGGACCGCTTCCGGCCGGACGGGTGGGTCAGCTGCAGCCCGACCAAGGCGGACTATCTCAATTTCGGCTATGATCGCGGCCACCAGGCCCCGGCGGCGGACGCGTCCTTCAGCCAGCAGGCGATGGACGACAGCTTCTTCATGACCAACATGTCGCCCCAGGTCGGCGACGGCTTCAACAGCGGTCAGTGGAAGTATCTCGAGGAGGCCGTGCGGGCCTGGGTGCTGTGCGGCGGTCGCGACGACGTCATGGTCATGACCGGCCCGATCTACGGGACGAGCACCAGGCGCATCGGCGCGCGCCAGATCCGTGTGCCGCAAGCCTACTACAAGATCGTCTACGATCTGCGGTCGGGCCGCGCAGTCGGCTTCCGGCTGGAGAACCAGCCCTACAAGAAGACGCCGGTGGGCCACTTCATCGTGCCGATCTCGGACATCGAGGACGCCACGGGCCTGGACTTCTTCCCGGCCCTCAGTCGCCGCGCCCAGGCGCAGATCGAAACGCCGAAGGGCCTGGCCTGGGGCCACGACCAGTCCTGCTCCGCGTAACCCGGGGCCGCATGAGCAAAATGTAATCCGGCCGGCGGCCGTCGCCTCTTTCCTCACGGGCCATCCTGCGGGAGGGTCAAGGATTGCGGCGCGGCGGCGCCAGGTGGGGACCTTTTCATGCACATCCGGATCAAGGCCGCCCTGGCCGTGCTCGTCGCCGTGGTCATCGGCGGGGGCTGGAGCCTGGCCGGCGCGCGCGAACCGGTGCAGCCACTGCCCTCGCTGGCCGAGCCCTCGCTGTCGCCGGACGGCCAGACCATCGCCTTCGCCTCGGGCGGCGACATCTGGACGGCCCCCGCCGCCGGCGGCGTGGCGCGGTTGCTGGTCACCGATCCGGCCACCGAGTCCCGGCCCCTCTGGTCGCCGGACGGGGCGAAGCTGGCCTTCGTCTCCACCCGCAGCGGCGTAGCCAACCTCTACATCCTGTCGCTGGCCAACGGCGTGGTCACCCGCCTGACCTTCGCCGACAGCAACGAAGCCCTCGACGGCTGGTCGCGTGACGGACAGTGGATCTACTTCACCTCGGGCGTGAACGACGTGCAGCGCCAGGGCGACATCTTCCGCGTTCGCGCCACCGGCGGCGTGCCGCTGGAGGTCAGCAGCGAGCGCTACCTCAACGAATTCCACGGCGCGCCCTCGCCGGACGGCCAGGCCATCGCCCTGATGGCCAAGGGTATCAGCAACGGCCAGTGGTGGCGTCACGGCAGCAGCCACATCGACCAGACCGAGCTGTGGCTGAAGCCGATCGCGGCCGGCGCGCCCTACCGCCAGCTGCTGCCGTCAGGCGCGCGGCACGCCTGGCCGATGTGGCGGCCGGACGGCGGCGCGCTCTACTACATGAGTGACGAGGGCGGGAACGAGAACCTCTGGCGCCTGCCGCTCGGCGGCAAGCCAGAGCAGATCACCCGTTTCAGCGACGGCCGCCTGCTGTGGCCGACCATCGGCTACGACGGCCGGACCATCGTCTTCGAGCGTGGCTTCGCCATCTGGTCGCTGGACACCGCCACCGGCAAGGCGCGCCAGGTGCCGATCACCCTGCAGGGCGCGCCCGCCGCGGCCGGCGAGAGCCGCCTCGGCGTCACCGACTTCGATGATCTGGCCCTGTCGCCCGACGGCAAGAAGGTCGCGGTCATCGCCCACGGCGAGCTGTTCGCCACCACGGCCAAGGACGGCGGCCCGGCCCAGCGGGTGACCCGCACGGCGGGCCTCGAGCGCGATCCGGTGTGGTCGCCGGACTCCAAACAGCTGCTCTACGCCTCCGAGCGCGGCCTCAGCGCCAACCTCTACGCCTGGGACTTCGCCACGGCGACGGAACGGGCGCTGACCACCGGCAATGACCGCAGCACGGTTCCGGTCTGGTCGCCGGACGGCAAGATGGTCGCCTATGTCCGCAACGGCCATGAGCTGCATGTCATCACCCTGGCCGCGAACGGAACGGTGGCGAAGGACGCGACCCTCTGGTCCGGGGCGCTCGACGGCTTCGAGGACGGCGCGCCCGTCTGGTCGCCGGACAGCCGCTGGATCGTCTTCGTGGTCACCGACCGCAAGGCCTTCGGCAACCTGCACGTCATCCCCGCCGCCGGCGGCGAGGCCCGTCCGATCAGCTTCCTCGCCAACGGCCAGACCGGCGGCAGGATCGTCTGGTCGCCGGACGGCAAGTACATCATCACCGACACCGGCCAGCGCAGCGAGGACGCCAAGCTGCTGCGCATCGACCTGCTGCCGAACACGCCGAAGTACCGTGAAGACGCCTTCCGCGCGCTGTTCAAGCCGACGACCACGCCCGCAAGCCCCTCGCCCGCGCCCGATGCTCCGGGGGCGGACGATACGGCTCCGCCGGCGACCCCCGCCGCCGACGTCGCCAAACCGGGCAAGCCGGCGAAGAAGCCGGAACCGGTGACGATCGTCTTCGAGGGCATTCGTGACCGCGCCTCGTTCATCCCGGTCGGCATGGACTCGGGCGACCCGACCATCAGCCCGGACGGCAAGACGCTGCTGTTCCAGGCCCGCGCCGCCGGGGTGGTCAACTACTACACCTGGAACCTCGACGAGCTGGCCAAGGAGCCGCCGGTGGCGGTGCAGCTGACCTCGAGCCGCAAGGGCAAGAGCTCGGGCGTGTTCACGCCGGACTCCAGGTCGGTCTTCTACCTCGAGGGCGGGACGATCTTCTCGACGCCGGTCGAGACGCCCAAGCCCAAGGCCCTGGCCGTCAACGCCGAGATGGACGTCGACTTCGACGCCGAGAAGATGGTCGTGTTCGACCAGGCCTGGGGCACGCTGGATCGCGGCTTCTATGATCCGAAGTTCCACGGCCGGGACTGGAAGGCCCTGCGCGCCGCCTGGCTGCCCTACATCGCCGGCGCCCGCACGGGCGACGAGCTGCTGCGGAACATCAACCTGATGATCGGCGAGCTGGACGCCTCGCACAGCGGCATCCGCGGCCCGGACACCGGCCCGCCTCCCGGCCGCATCGGCGATCTGGGCCTGCGCTACGACCGTGAAGCCTACGAAGCCGGCAAGGGTCTGGTCATCCGCGAGGTGATCACCCTGGGCCCCGCCGCCGTCGAGGGCACGATCAGGCCCGGCGAGACGCTGGCGGCCGTCAACGGCGAGAAACTGACCCCCGGCGTCAGCCTCGACCGCCTCCTGCGCGGCCAGGCCGGCAAGCGGGTGGTCCTGACCCTCGGCGCGGCCGGCGATCCGGCGAAGACCCGCGAGGCGGTGGTCCGTCCGGTCTCGCCCGGCGTGGCCAGCGGCCTGCTCTATCGCCAGTGGGTCAGCGACCGGCGCGCGTACGTCGAACGCGTCAGCGGCGGCAAGCTCGGCTACGTCCACATCGCCGACATGGGCGACGCCTCGCTGGCCCAGCTCTACATCGACCTCGACGCCCGGAACCAGGGCCGCGAGGGCGTGGTCATCGATGTGCGCAACAACAACGGCGGCTACGTCAACGGCTACGTGCTCGACGTGTTCACCCGGCGCAACTACCTGCTGATGACCGCCCGCGACCGTTTCCCGGTGCCCGCGCGCCAGAACCTCGGCCAGCGGGCGCTCGGCCTGCCGACCGTGCTGGTGACCAACGAGTCCTCGCTGTCCGACGCCGAGGACTTCACCGAGGGATACCGCGCCCTAGGCCTCGGCAAGGTGGTCGGCAAGCCGACGGCCGGCTGGATCATCTTCACCGGCAGCCGCGAGCTGATCGACGGCTCGAGCGTGCGCCTGCCGTTCATCCGCGT
>CANJYY010000083.1 GCA_947479185.1 Caulobacteraceae bacterium | reverse complement strand
GCCGTGGATCTCGGTCATCAGGCCAGTCTCTCGATGCGGACGGTGGGACTGGCCTGTTTGATGCGCGCGCCCATGGCGACGATCGGCAGCTCGGGCGAGGCCCAGATGCCGGCCGAGGCGATGGTCTCGGCCAGGCCGCCGACGGCGCGGGCCAGGCCGTAGGACGGCGTCTGGCCTTCCAGCAGGGCGGCGGCGAACAGGGCGGTCAAGAGGTCGCCCGTGCCGCTCGGCACGGTCTCGCCGGCCTTCTGGTGCGCGGCAAGCCAGGCCTCGCGCTTGTCGGCGTAGACCACGCCGATCTCGCTGCCGCGAATGACCGAGGAGACCAGCACGGCCTTGCCGAGCAGGCGGGCGGCGCGCACGGCGGCCTCCGGGTTGCGGGCGTCGGCCCCTGTGATGCGCTGCAGCTCCCAGCTGTTGGGGGCGACGAGGTCGGCCTTGGGAATGAGGTACTCGATGACCGCCTGGGCGACCTCGGCCGGGACGAACAGGCCCTTGCCGGAATCGCCGATCACCGGATCGACGACGATCATCGGCTTGCGGGCGAAGGCGCCGTCGCGCGGCGCGGCCTTGACCGCGTCGATGGCCCGGGCGGCCGCCTTGACCTGGTCGACGCTGGCGAAATAGCCGGTCAGGACCAGGTCGGTCATGCCGAACAGGCCGTTGGCCTCGACCCCGTCGAGCATGCCCTCGAAGGCCTCGATCGGCACCTGCGCCCCGCCGGGCGCGCCCCAGCCGGGGTGACGGCCGTAGAGCACGGTGGGGATGACCACCGGATCGATCTTGAACTGGGTCAGCGCCAGCGCCTGGGCGGAGCCGCCGACACGACTCCCCGCGACGTGGCTCGACATGATGAGCGCCATGGGCATGGCGAGGGGCTTAGCGGAGGCGGCGCGGGTTGGGTAGGGGGCGCGAGCGCCGTTTGTTGCCTGCCTCCTCAGATACGGGATTTCGTCGCCCCTGCGATCTTCGGGATTGCATCGCTGGAGCGCGCTACAGCAATGTGCTCAATGGGTTATGTCGGTCGCTCACTTTACGCATGAGACGACCTCTCGAATTGTCCTGATAGTCGAACTTGAAACGTAATGGCCAGGGGGCCGCCATGTCAGAAATGCCGCCGAGCGTGGACCGAATTGTCTCAGCACGAAAACCTCTGCCCGAGGGCCAACGACGAGTGTCTGTCCTTCTAGGCATCGGGATATTCCTTCTGCCCTGGATATTCGCCTGGTTCTTGCTCCGTAAGGGCCACTCAACTCTGTCCAGAGTCATCGGATTCATTTGGTTGGCTCTAATTGTTCTAGTGACCTTCGCGCCCAAAGCCCCTGATGGAGCCCCGCCGTCTAAGGTCGCCCCCGCCGCAGTGGCGCTGTCGCCAGAGGAGATCGCAAAGGCTGAAAAGGAGGCGAAGGCAGAAGCTGACGCGGCGGCGGCGGCGGCTGCCGAAAAGGACGTGAGACGTCACCCGGAGCGGTCGCTCTCCTTCGCCACTATCTCGGGACAGAAGGGCGGATTTGAAACGGTGCTGGTCCTGAATGGGTCGATCAAAAACAGCTCGAACTTCGCGATGAAGGACGCCGACATAAAGTGCACGCTCACTGGGCCGAGCGGCACCGTTGTCGGTTCGGTTCGCGAGACGCTCTACGAAATTATCCCGCCTCGGCAGTCCAAGCGATTCCGTGAATTGAACATGGGCTTCATGGGCTCTACCCAAGTGGCGAACTTCAACTGCGAAATCGTGGATGCCACTCTGGTGACGGAATGAACGGCAAGCCGCTGGCCTCTTGAGCGACGACGAATTCGAAAACAAGAAGCGAGAGCTGCTCGCCAAGATGTGAGGCTTGCTCGATGAGTGACCTCGAACCTGAACCCGAGGACCGGCTCTGGTTCCTCGAGAACGCCGCCGACGAGCCGCTGATCCCGGGGGATGAGCGGCTCGCCTGAGGCCGACCTAGTACCGGTAGTGGTCCGGCTTGAACGGGCCGGCTTCCGGCACGCCGATGTAGTCGGCCTGGTCCTTGCGCAGGACGGTCAGCTTCGCGCCCAGCTTGCCCAGGTGCAGCATGGCGACCTTTTCGTCGAGGTGCTTGGGCAGGGTGTAGACCTGGTTCTCGTAGGCCTTGAGGTTGGTCCACAGTTCGATCTGGGCCAGCGTCTGGTTGGTGAACGACGCCGACATCACGAACGACGGGTGGCCCGTGGCGTTGCCCAGGTTCACCAGGCGGCCTTCCGACAGCAGGATGATCTTCTTGCCGTCCGGGAACTCGATGTGGTGGACCTGCGGCTTGATCTCGTCCCACTTGAAGTTCTTCAGGCCGGCGACCTGAATCTCGCTGTCGAAGTGGCCGATGTTGCAGACGATGGCGTTGTTCCGCATCGCGCGCATGTGATCGACGGTGATGACGTCCTTGTTGCCGGTGGCCGTGACGAAGATGTCGGCCTTGCCGCAAACGTCGTCGAGGGTCTGGACCTCATAGCCTTCCATCGCCGCCTGCAGGGCGCAGATCGGGTCGATCTCGGTGACGATCACGCGGGCGCCGCCCTGGCGCAGCGAGGCGGCCGAGCCCTTGCCCACGTCGCCGTAGCCGCAGACCACGGCGACCTTGCCCGACAGCATCACGTCGGTGCCGCGACGGATGGCGTCGACGAGGCTTTCACGGCAGCCATAGAGGTTGTCGAACTTCGACTTGGTCACGCTGTCGTTGACGTTGATCGCCGGGAACGGCAGCTCGCCCTTGGCGGCCAGCTGGTACAGGCGGTGCACGCCCGTGGTGGTCTCTTCCGAGACGCCGGTGATCGAGGCGGCGATGGCCGAATAGAAACCCGGCTTCTCGGCCAGATAGGTCTTCATCACCGCGTAGAGGGCTTCTTCTTCCTCGTTCTCGGGATGGTCGAGCAGGGTCGGATCCTTCTCGGCCTTCGGGCCCAGCACGCAGAGCAGGGTCGCGTCGCCGCCGTCGTCGAGGATCAGGTTCGGATAGCCGCCGTCGGACCATTCGAAGATCTTGTGGGTGTACTGCCAGTACTCGTAGAGGGTCTCGCCCTTGATGGCGAAGACGGGGGTGCCGGTGGCGGCGATGCCGGCCGCGGCGTGGTCCTGGGTCGAGAAGATGTTGCAGCTGGCCCAGCGCACGTCGGCGCCGAGGTCTTTCAGCGTCTCGATCAACACGGCCGTCTGGATGGTCATGTGCAGCGAGCCGGCGATGCGCGCGCCCTTGAGCGGCTGGTCCTTGCCGAACTCATGGCGCAGCGCCATCAGACCGGGCATTTCGGTCTCGGCGATAGCGATTTCCTTGCGGCCGTAATCGGCCAGCGCGATGTCGCGCACGATGCTGTCGGTCACGCGGGGGACTCCTGTCCTCTGAAGGGCGAGGGCGTTCTATAGCGGCCCTGCGGCCCTATCGCAAGAAACACATAAAGATATCTTTATGTCATACCCAGAAGCGGCGGATCCTGCCGAAGGCGTCCAGATCGGCCTGGGCCGCACGCAGCAGCGCCGCCTCGCCGGTCGAGCGTTCGCCGATGAGCCAGCCGGCCGCGAGGGCCGCGTCTGTATCGCCCTCGGCCAGGGCCAGATCGCGGGCCAGGTCGTCGCTGAACGCCAGGTCGTTCAGCACGCCCAGACTGTCCTGAAGCTGTTTCAGCGCCGCCGTCAGCCGCTCCCGCCGCCGGGGATGGTCGTTGAACAGGCCGCCCAGATCCTCGACCGCATAGCGCAGCACCTTGGCCTGGATGCGCACCTGGTGTCGGGCAGGATGATCGAGCCGGGCCAGATGGCGGCCGGCCTTGACGATCTTTCGGCGACGCCGGCTGAGGCGGTCGGCGACGAAATCGCACGCCGGCCCATCCCGACGGGATGCGTCGCCCCCGATCCCGGTCCAGTCGCCCAGCTGGACCCAGGCGGTCGCGTCGAGCATCAGGCGCCGGAAGGCCGCACTGTCGATCGCCGCCGCGACCCGGCCGTAGGCGCGGGTCTGGGCCGACAGCAGGTCGTGCCCGAAGGCGGCCAGCCCCGCGAGATCATGATGCGCCGCCGCCGCGGGCCGCCAGACATCGCCGATGAACACATCGAGGTTGCGCGCCTCATCCAGCTCCCCGGCCAGCCATTTCAGTCGCGTCTTGATGTCGGCCGTCTCACCCCCCTGGATCACCGGCCGGAAGATCGACATGTGCGCCCGCAGCCGGCGCACGGCGACGCGCACCTGGTGCACGCCCTCCGGGCCCGGGGTGGCGCGCAGGCTTTCCGCTCCGGCCGCCAGATGGGCCAGGACCGCGCCCGCCACGGCCTGGAACGCCTGGCCGGCGGTGTCATCGGATGACAGGGCCGGCACGGTGTGACGCGGCCGCGCGAACGCCTCGCCCGACGCCAGACGATAGCCGCGCTCGGCCTTGCTGACCGCCGACAGGCGCAGCGGCGCCGTTTCCATCAGGCTGCGCGCGAGGTCGAACAGGGCCGCCGGCGCGCCGGCCTTGAGCTCCAGTTCCAGTTCAAGCACGGGCGTGGTGCGGTCTCCGACGACGATCTCGCCGCGATCCAGCGCCAGCTCGATGTCGGCGCCACGGTGGTCGACCCGGCGCGTCAGCCGCTCGACCCGCACGGCGAAGACGGGTTCCAGCGTCTCGCCCTCCGCGAGGACGGCGGGGGTCCCGGCCAGCAGCGCCGGATCGGGCGTGTCGGTCGCAACCGGCCATTCCCATTCGGAACGGCCTCCGTCCACGGTCGCCGCCGCCTTGAGGGTCTGGGTCAGGCCCTTCGCCGACCGCCGCACCCGCAGGCCGAACCCCGTCCGGGCAAGGCGCCGGTCCGGCGTGTCGAAATAGACGGCGGCCAGATCGTCGCGGGCGCCGCCCGCCAGCAGCGGCGTCACCGCGTCGATCTGCTCCGGGTCGAGCAGGAACTTCAGTTCGATCTCGTTGCCGGGCGCGGTCATTCCTCGTCTGTGATCCCTCATTCCGGGTCGCGCAAGCGGCGGAGACTGGCTAGAAGGCTCCGGTCAGACCGGAGATATCCCGCATGAACGCGCCCGTCCGTTTCGCCGATCCCGCCCAGCCGCGCCACGACTGGACGCGCGAGGAGATCGAGACGCTGTTCGACCTGCCGTTCACCGAACTGGTCTTCCAGGCCGCCGGTGTCCATCGCCAGTGGTTCGACCCGACCGAGCTTCAGCTGTCGCAGCTGCTGTCAGTCAAGACCGGCGGCTGCGCCGAGAACTGCGGCTACTGCAGCCAGTCGGCCAGCTTCAAGACCGGCCTCAAGGCCGAGAAGCTGATGGAGCTGGAGGACGTCCTGACCGCCGCGAAGGCCGCCCAGGACGGCGGGGCGCAACGCTTCTGCATGGGCGCCGCCTGGCGCGACCTGAAGGACCGCGACCTGCCGCGCGTCGCCGAGATGATCACCGGGGTGAAGGCCATGGGCCTGGAGACCTGCGTGACGCTGGGCATGCTCAAGGCCGAGCAGGCCGTGGCCCTCAAGGACGCCGGCCTCGACTACTACAACCACAACCTCGACACCTCGCCCGAGTATTACGACAAGGTCGTCACCACCCGGACCTATGACGACCGGCTGGAGACGCTGCAGCACGTACGCGACGCCGGCATCTCGACCTGCTGCGGCGGCATCGTCGGCATGGGCGAGAGCCGCCGCGACCGCGCCAGCTTCCTGCACCAGCTGGCCACCCTGCCGGTCCACCCCGACAGCCTGCCGGTCAACGCCCTGGTGCCGATCGCCGGCACGCCGCTGGGCGACCAGGTCAAGCGCGACGGCGAGATCGATCCGCTGGAATTCGTGCGCACCGTGGCCGTGGCCCGACTGGTCTGTCCGAAATCGATGGTCCGCCTGTCGGCCGGCCGCGACGACATGACCCGCGAGACCCAGGCCCTGTGCTTCCTCGCCGGCGCCAACTCGATCTTCATCGGCGGCAAGCTGCTGACCACGCCCCTGCCCGGCCAGGACGAGGACAGCCTGCTGCTGAAGGACCTGGGGATGAAGCCAATGGCGATGGGCGCGAGCGCCTAACGCTCCTCGTCGAACCGGTTCGCCACCAGCTCGCACAGCGCCGTCACCGCCTGCTCGGCCTCGGGGCCCTCGGCGATAATCTCGATCGTCGAGCCGATGCCGGCGGCCAGCATCATCAGCCCCATGATCGAGCGGGCGTCGACGCTCGTGCCGTCGCGCGAGACAGTCACCTCGGCGTCGAAGCCGGAGGCCAGGCGGACGAACTTGGCCGAGGCGCGGGCGTGGAGCCCGCGCTCATTGATGATTTCGACGGAGCGGCAGGCGCTCACTTCTCGCCGGCCAGCACGTAGGAGGCCACCGAGATGTACTTGCGGCCCGCCTCCTGGGCGTGGTGGACGCAAGCCTCGAGCGACTCCCGGGTTCTCAAGGACGCCAGCTTGATCAGCATCGGCAGGTTCAGCCCGGCGATGACCTCGGCGCGGGTCTGTTCCATGACGCTGATGGCCAGGTTGGACGGGGTGCCGCCGAACATGTCGGTCAGCAGGATCACGCCCTGACCGGAATCCACCTCGGCGCAGGCCTTGAGGATGTCCTTGCGGCGCTTTTCCATATCGTCGTCAGGGCCGATGCAGATCGCGGCCACGGCCGTCTGCGGGCCGACGACATGCTCCATGGCGAAGACGAACTCTTCCGCCAGACGGCCATGGGTAACAATCACGAGGCCGATCATGCGCGAGCCTGAAACCCTGTCTCGATCAAACCGGGAACCCCTGCCCGACGGACGCGGCCTCGCCGCGAAGGCGCCTAGATACGCTCGTTAGTGGTCGGCTCCAAGATGCTCGATGCTGCGACGCAATTTCGCGGGGGCGGCGGGATCAAAAGGCCACAGCGCACCCAGGGGAACGGCGAATCCGGCCACATCGACGGTCTCGCCGGCCGGGAACCGTTCCACGGCCTCCGGCGAGGCCTCGCAGCGAATCGCCAGCACGATCGGCGCGAACGACAGGGCCGCGACGGGCAGGACGCCGAGACCCCGGCTTTCCATCAGGCCGGCCAGGGCGTTCGGCGCGCGGCCCCAGGGCCGGCCACCCGAGGCCCAGACCAGCACCCGGTCATCGGCCACCAGCCGGAAGCCCTCGGCGAGCGCGCGCAGGGCGAGGTCGCTCTTGCCCGAGCCGGACGGGCCTTCGATCAGCACGCCGCGCCAGCCGCCGCGCCAGGGCAGGGCCAGCAGCCCGGCGTGGCGGATCACCCGCCGCGCTCCGGCAGCCGGACGATGAACCGCGCGCCGACGATGGCGCCGTCCGCGTCGGCGCAGTTCTCGGCATGGATCTCGCCGCCGTGCGCCTCGATGATCTGCCGGGCGATCGACAGGCCGAGTCCCGAATTGCTGCCGAAGGCCGTGCCCTTCGGCCGCGAGGTGTAGAATCGCTCGAAGACGGTCTCGAGATTGTCCGGCGGAATGCCGGGACCGTCGTCCTCGACGACCACCTCGGCCCTGCCGCGCGCCTTTATCAGGGTCACGCGGACCTCGCCGCCCGGCGCGCTGAACGATCGGGCGTTGTCGATCAGGTTGCGGAACACCTGACCCAGCGGCCCTTCGCGGCCGGCGACGATGATGGCGTCGCCCGGCTCGGTGATGCGCACGGTCACCCCTGCCCCGCCCGGACTGGCCGATCCGGCGTAGACGCTGACGATATCGCCGATCAGCCGCACCAGATCGACCGGCCGCGGTTCGTCGCGCGAGAGCTCGGCGTCCAGCCGCGAGGCGTTGGCGATGTCGGTGACCAGCCGGTCGAGCCGACCGACGTCCTGTTTGAGAATGCCGGTCAGCCGGACCCGGGCCGGCCCCTCGCCGACCAGATCGAGGGTCTCGACGGCCGATCGGATCGAGGTCAGCGGATTGCGGATCTCGTGCGCCACGTCGGCGGCGAACCGTTCGATGGCGTCCATCCGCTCAGACAGGCTGTCGGTCATCTGCTCCAGCGAGCGGGTCAGGTCGCCGATCTCATCCTCGCGACGGGCCAGGTCCGGCATCGAGATCGAGCGGGCGCGGGCCTGCTGCACCCGGTCGGCCGCCCGGGCCAGCCGCAGCACCGGCCGGGCGACCAGGGCGTAGATCATGAACGACGACAGGGTCGTCACGCCGATGGCGATGAGAATGAAGGGGATCAGCGCCACGCGCTCGGCGGCGATGATGGCGTCGACATCGCCGGCCTCCAGCGTCAGCACGCCGAGCACGGCCCGCACGCGCTGGATCGGCAGGGACACCGAGACCAGCTGCTCGCCGTTCTCGCCGATGCGGCGGCCCTTGACCTGTTCGCCGCGCATGGCGGCGTCCAGCTCGGCCTGCAGGGCCCGGGCGGCCCGTTCGGCGGTTGGGTTCTTCTGCGCGGCGGGCGGCGCCTGGCCGGGCTTGCGCGCGGGGGGCAGCGGCTTCCAGTCGACGCGGTCGGCGACGTCATAGGAATCGGCGATCAGCCGGCCGTCCTTGTCGAACAGCCGGACGCGCTGGCTGCGCGGCAGGTGCAGCAACTGCAGCAGCCGGGCGGCGTCGTTGGCCTGCAGGGCCGGCTCCGGCTCGCCGACGGTCGCCGCCTCGTCGATCAGGCGCGCGACCCATTCCCCCTGGGTGATCAGGCTCTCGATGCGGGCGTTGACCAGCCCGCGCCGCAGCTCGTTCAGCGTCAGCGCCCCGATGATCAGGATCGCCAGGCCGACGAAGTTCAGCACGATGATCAGCCGCCCGAGGCGTGACCCCCGGGGCCAGAGACGTCGCCGTTCGGACGCCTCGGGGTCAGGATTCGCGATAGCGGTAGCCGACGCCATACAGGGTCTCGATCGCGTCGAAGGTCGGGTCCACCTGGCGGAACTTCTTGCGCATCCGCTTGATGTGGCTGTCGATGGTGCGGTCATCGACATAGACCTGATCGTCGT
>CANJYY010000082.1 GCA_947479185.1 Caulobacteraceae bacterium | reverse complement strand
GGCGGGGCCCGTCCTGCGAAGCCTTGGCGGAGCAGGATGGGAGGGTGAGGGCGTTGCGGCGCCGGCGGCCTGCCGGACCCGTCCCTGATTCCTCATCCGACCTGCTCCGCAGGCCACCTTCTCCCTCCGGGAAAAAGGAAGGCGTTTACACCGCCACCCCGAACAGCGTCCCGACTCCGGCCGTCGCCGCCATCGCCAGGGCGCCCCAGAAGGTCACCCGGGCGGTAGCCTTCCACACGTTCGCCCCGCCGGCCTTCGCACCGATCGCGCCGAGCAGGGCCAGGAAGGCCAGGGAGGCGACCGACACCGCGAGGGTCAGGCTGCCAAGCGGGAACAGGAACACCATCAGCAGCGGCATGGCCGCGCCGACGGAGAAGGTCGCGGCCGATGTCAGGGCTGCCTGAATCGGCCGGGCCTGGGTGAACTCCGAGATGCCCAGTTCGTCGCGGGCGTGGGCGGCCAGGGCGTCGCCGGCCATCAGCTGGACGGCGACCTGGTCTGCGAGGTCCGGCGTCAGGCCCCGCGACACATAGATGCCCGCCAGTTCGGCCCTCTCGGCCTCCGGGTCGGTGGCCAGTTCGGCGGTCTCCCGGGCGATGTCGGCGCGCTCGGTGTCGGACTGGGAACTGACCGAGACATACTCGCCGGCGGCCATCGACATGGCGCCGGCGACCAGGCCGGCGATGCCCGCGACCAGCACCTCGCTCTTGCCCCCGGCTGCCGCGGCGACCCCGACGATCAGACTGGCGGTTGAGACGATGCCGTCGTTGGCGCCGAGCACGGCGGCGCGCAGCCAGCCGATGCGGGCCACCAGGTGACGTTCGCTGTGGGTCTTCAGGCGGGTCATGGGGCAGATCTCCGCGCGGCCAGTTCGTTGACCACCTTGATCCAGAGTACGGCCGTCAGCGGGAACAGCTGAATGATATTGCTCAAAATCAGCGGCCAGCTCTCGATCAGAATGCCGTAAATCGCCCACAGCACGATCGCGCCGGTATAGGCGCTCTGCGAAACGAGCGAGATGCCGGAGGTGTCCCGCGTCCGGATGGTGCGGATCGACTGGGGAAACCAGCAGAGGGTCGAGGTGGCGGCGGCGACGAAGCCGATGATTTCAGTGACGGGCGGGGCCAAGGGTGATCTCCGGCCTGCGACGGCCGGCGCCACTGTCTGCCGAGTCGGTCCGCGCCGTCGTGCAGATCAGGCGATGCGGGCAATCGCGCCGATGTCCCGGAGCCTGCGGACCAGGCGCACCATGTCGGCCATGCTGCTCATCTGCACCACACGGTCAGCGCGCCGCCCCGCCTCGCTGTCGATGATCGGCAGGCCGAAGCCCTCGGGGCTCTTGTAGATCAGCCCCTTGTTCACCAGCGCGATCAGATTGCGCCGGACGGTCTCGCGCGGAATGCCCATCACCGAGGCCAGGCCGCTGGCCGTGATGGTGCGGCGCTCGGCCAGCGGCGGATAGTCCAGGTGGTCAGGGTAGAGAACCCGGCCCGGCGCGCTGAAGTGAGCGCCGGCGTGGTCGAGAACGGCCAGGAACAGATAGGCCTCGATCAGGTTGTCGGGCTGCACATAGTGGATCAGGTCGGCGACGCCGCGCAGCGCGTGATGAGCCACGTTGCGGACCACGCCCCAGCGCCAGTCCTCGATGTTGCCGCCCAGCCGCTCATCCCGGGCCAGACCGGCGGCGCCGGCGGCGGCCAGACAGTCGACGGCCTTCGCCACGGACCGGATGTAGGCGTCGAACATCGCATCCAGCTGCCCGCCGGTCGTGACGCCGGCCGGAATGAACAGCCCGCCCGGCGTCTTGGTCACCAGTCCCTTGCGAACCAGATGTCCCACCTTCACGCGCGTTGTCTCCCGCGCCAGGCCGAGGGATTCTGAAATTCTCAGCATGCGGATCGGCCGTCGCATGTCGTCCGGGACGGTCTTGCCGGCGAACGCCTGCGCCAGTAGCGGATCGTCGTCGACGTGACCGTTGTTGGCCGCGGAAATCGTCGCGAAGATCAGGCATTGCTCGAAGTCGCCGTCGGCGGCGCGCCGCCCGGCTTCGAAGATTTCGAGGATCATGCGGGCATTGACCCGGAGAACGTGTCGCAGGTTCATGGCTGATCGTTCACCCCGGCGCGTCATGCTTCACGGGCGAAGCGCCCAAATCCGGCAATGGCCTCTTAAGGTAAGCATCTTGGACGCTGTCCACAGGGTTTACGCCGAGAATGGGCGCCCGGATCACTCCGGGCGCGGGCAGAGGGGCTGTGGCGGCTACCGCGCGGTTTCCGGCGGGCCGGGGTTTGCCGGGCGGACCTCGATCGCATTCACGTGGCGCAGTTTCCGGATCAGCCGCACCAGATCAGCGCTGCTGCGACGCTGGACCTCGCGCTCCCGTTCGCCTTCCGGCGCGTTGCGGGGGGAGGCCAGGCTGAACCCGCCCTGTTCCTGGATCAGCCACCCGCGCTGGGTGAGGATCTTCAGATTGCGGCGCACGGTCTCGCGCGGATAGCCCGTGAAGGCGGCCAGGGCGCTGGCCGAACACCGCCGTGCGTCTTGCGGGGCGGTCCCGGCCGCATCGGGTCGGGGAGCGCCCGCCCCCCAGTCGGTCTGGTGCGCCAGGGCCATCACCAGGTAGGACTGAAAGAGGTTCGACGGGCGGACCTGGTGACGCAGGATCACGACGCCCCGCAACGCGTGCTGCGTGACCTGGCGGATCGCCGACCACATGGTGGGAAACGGGGGCCTCGCCAATCGCTCCCCGGGGAACAGGTCACAGGCCCCGGAGACGGCGAGGCGCTCGACCGTCTCATCGAGCGCCACCATGTAGGCGCCGAACATCGCCTGGAACTGCGGCGACCGCAGCGGCGCCTCGGACATCAACAATCCGTCGGCCGTGTCGACCAGAAACCCCTGGGTCAGCAGCTGATGGACCTTCATCCGCGTCGTCTCGCGCGGCAGTTCCAGCGACTCCGCGAGGCGCTGGACGCGGATGGGCCGGCGAAGGTCATCCGGGACCGGCTTGTCGGCGTAGAGGCGCGCGAGGCGGGGATCATCCTCGACCTGACCGACATTGGCCGCCGACACCGCCGCGAAGATCAGGCTCGATTCAAGGTCGCCGCCCAGACAGCGTCGCGTGGCCTGGATGATCTCGAGGATCAGTCGGACGTTGGCGCGTGTGGCGAGGCGCAACATCATGCCGAAGCCATCCCGCGGGTCGGTCCTGCAAATGCGTGGCGATGTCGCTGGCGGGTCTGGGAGGATGGGGAGGCCCCGCGGGGACGGGGCGGCGCGGGTGCCCAGCGATCGGGACAGGCGCGCGTGTCTGGCTTCCCGGAATCTTGCATATCAGTGGTCACCTAGTCAGGTGGCGCGGCGCGGCTGTCCAGCGCCTGCTTGCCAAAAATGGGCGCCTGGCGGCCGCCCGGTCCGGGGTGACCGGGAATTCACCTGACAATGCCTGCGACGCGTGGCCTGTTGCCTCGATCAACCTGGGGAGGGAGACGCGCCATGGCCGTCGTCACAGCAACATTCGATCCAGCGGCGGCGACCGCCAGATACCTGTCGATCCTGACGCCCGAGGCGCACGCGAAGGCGACGGCCTATACCCAGGGTGGCCACTGGCTGCTGCTGTGGGGCGCGGTCGTGGCCGTCGTCGTGTCCTGGATCATCGTCAGGAGCGGCCTGCTGGCCCGCATTCGCGGCAAGGTCGGGCTGGGCGCGCTCGGCGTTCCCGCCGTCCTGGCCGTGGCGCCGGTCTGGTTCCTGATGGATTCGCTGCTCAACCTGCCCTGGGGGATCTACTCCGGCTGGTGGCGGCAACTTCAGTACGGCATGACCAGCCAGGCGCTGAGCGGCTGGATGGAAGACTGGGGCAAGGGCCTGATCGTCGGGCTGATCATGAACCTGATCCTGTTCACGGTGATCTACCTGGTCATGCGGCTGTCGCCGAAACGCTGGTGGCTGTGGGGCGGTCTGGTCTCCAGCGCCTTCCTGATCTTCGCCATCGTCCTCGCGCCGGTGCTGATCGAGCCGATGTTCAACAAGTACACTCCCGCCCCTCCGGGCCCCGTGCGCGACACGGTCGTGGAAATGGCCAAAGCGAACGGCGTGCCGTCGGACAAGATCTTCATCTACAACGGCAGCAAGCAGTCCAACCGCTACACGGCCAACGTCTCGGGCCTGTTCGGCTCGGCGCGCGTCGCCATGAGCGACACCATGTTCCAGAAGGGCGCCGACATCGCCGAGGTGCGCGGCGTGGTGGGCCACGAGATGGGCCACTATGTGCACATGCACGTGCTGTGGTTCGCTGCGGCCTTCAGCCTTATGGCCATGCTCGGATTCTGGCTGGCCGATCGCCTGTTCCCGCTGGCGGCCCGCCTCATGGGCTCGGGGGTGGAAAGCATCTCCGATCCGGCCGGCCTGCCGGTGCTGGCGGCGATCCTTGCGGTTCTGGCCCTGCTGGGCGCGCCGCTGCAGAACAGCGTCATCCGCCTAGCCGAAGCCGACGCCGACAACTTCTCCCTCCAGCGGGTCAACGAACCGGATGGCCTGGCCAAGGCCCTGGTCAAGACCATCGAGTACCGCGCGGCGACGCCGGGCAAGTGGGAGGAAATCCTCTTCTACGACCACCCCTCGGTCGGCTGGCGCGTACGCAACGCCATGAACTGGAAGGCCGCGCACATGAAGCCGGCGGTGGTCAACGTGGACCTGACGCCTGACCTGCGGGAACAATCCGCGCCGCCGCCACCTGCGGCGAAGTAGCTGCGTCCTTCGACACGGCCCTTCGGGCCTGCTCAGGATGACTTTGCTCGGTGCAAGTCATGGTGAGCAGCGCCCGCAGGGTGCGTGTCGAACCACGCAGGGAGACTACCGCTTCCGCACGAATACCGTGCCGGCCGAATAGCCCGCGCCGAAGCTGCAGATCAGGCCGGTGTCGCCGGCGGCGAAATCGCTGTTGGCGCGGTGGAAGGCGATGATCGAACCGGCCGAGCTGGTGTTGGCGTAGGTGTCGAGGATGATGACGTTCTCTTCCGGCGTCGGATCGCGGCCCAGCACCTTGCGGCCGATCATGGCGTTCATGTTGATGTTGGCCTGATGCAGCCACAGGCGCTTGAGGCCCGTGGGGTCGATGCCCAGGTCGGCGGCGTGGCTGACGATCATCTCGCTGACCATCGGCACCACCTCGCGGAACACCTTGCGGCCCTCCTGGACGAACAGCTTGTCCGTCGCGCCGATGCCCTCGGGGGCGGCGTTGTTGAGGAAGCCGAAGTTGTTGCGGATATTGTTTGAGAACTGGGTCTTCAGCCGCGTGCCGAGGATGTCCCAGCCACCGTCGGCCCGGTCGGCCGCCTCGACGACCACGGCGGTCGCCACGTCGCCGAAGATGAAGTGGCTGTCGCGGTCCTTGAAGTTCAGGTGGCCCGAGCAGATTTCCGGGTTGACCATCAGCACGGCCTTGGCCGAGCCGCTGGCGATGAAGTCGGCGGCCGTCTTGATGCCGAAGGTGGCGCTGGAACAGGCCACGTTCATGTCAAAGGCGAAGCCCTCGATGCCCAGCGCCTGCTGCACCTCGATGGCCATGGCCGGGTAGGCGCGCTGCATGTTGGAAGCGGCGCACAGCACCGCGCCGATCTCGCTGACCGGCTTGCCCCACTTGGCGATCGCCTCGCGGGCCGCGGCCACGGCCATCTCGGCGAGGATCGAGATCTCCTCGTTCGGCCGCTCGGCGATGACAGGGCGCATGATGGCCGGATCGAGGATGCCCGACTTGTTCATCACGAAGCGGGCCTTGATGCCCGAGGCCTTCTCGATGAATTCGGCGGAGGACGGCGTCAGGGCCTCGACGGTCCCGGCCGCGATAGCGTCGGCGTTGTCGGCGTTGAACCGCTCGACATAGCTGTTGAAGGCCTCCACCAGTTCGACGTTGGAGATGCTCTGCTCGGGCGTGTAGAGCCCGGTGGCGGCGATGACGGCCTGTTGCACGGCGATAAGTCCCGACGATGATCGCGCCTGCGGGGAGCGGCGCTGTTGATTGGTCGCGGCGCTAGATAGCACGCCATACGGCCGCGTCAGCCCATGTGGCCATATGGCAACGCTACAAAGCCGCCTCATTCCGCCCGTTGAACCGCCTCCGACGCGCCGCGTTTGGCTCCTACGTCCGTCTGGCTGGGGAGCTGACAAAAGCGTCAAGGAGTACAAGACGATGAAGTCTCTCATGATTACGGCCGCCGCGGCCGCGCTGACCCTGGCCGCCGTTCCGGCGGTGTCCCAGGCGCAGGAAGTCTACGGTACGGTCGGCTACGCCAACGTCGACGCGGACGGTCCGACGCTGGGCGCCATCCAGGGGCGGCTGGGCTACAAGTTCACGCCTTATGTCGGCGTTGAAGGGGAAGCGGCCTTCGGGGTCAGTGGCGACACGACCGGCGGCGTCGACGTCGACCTGAAGCATGAAGTGGGCGCCTATGTCGTCGGCTTCATGCCGGTCAGCCCCCAGGCGGACCTGTTCGCCCGCGTCGGCTACAGCAGCACCAGCTTCGATACCTCGCTGGGCGACGTGGACGGCGACGGCGTCGCCTACGGCGTCGGCGGCCAGTACCACTTCACCGACAAGGACGGCGTGCGCCTCGACTGGACGCGCCACGACTACGATCAGGGCAATGCGGACGTCTGGGCTGTGGCCTACACCCGCAAGTTCTGACCGCTGTACTGACGATCCGACCACACGGAAGACCCCTCCCGTCGGGAGGGGTCTTTTCGACCGAACTGTGCGCTGAATGTCACGAAACGGCCGGCTGGGCCGGGGATTTGACGGGTCTTTAAGGTTGACCAATCGGCAATACACTCTCCAAATGCGGGTGCAGTGCGATCAATCATGAATCGCACGGGGGAGGAAAACACCATGAAATCGCTTCTGATCGCGGCCTCTGTGGCTGCCCTTTCGCTGGCGGCTCCGGCCCTGGCCCATGCTGAAGCCGCCGTCTACGGCACGATCGGCTACGCCAACATCGACATCGACCCGGTCAGCCTCGGCGCGCTTCAGGGCCGCCTCGGCGTCGGGTTCACGCCCAACTTCGGCATCGAGGGCGAGATCGCCATCGGCGTGGCTGATGACGAGATCCTTGGCGTCAACGTCGAACTGTCCAACTCCTACGGCCTGTTCGCGGTCGGCCGTCTGCCTGTGTCCGACAACGTCAACCTGTTCGTCCGGGGCGGCTTCGCCAGCGGCGAGGTCGATGTCGGCGGGACCAGCGGCAGCGAGGACGGCGCGGCCTACGGCGCCGGCGTGGAAGCCTTCTTCACGCCCAACGACGGCGTGCGGTTCGACTACACGCGCTACGACTTCGGCGGCGACGCCGATGTCTGGTCGGTGGCCTACGTCCGCAAGTTCTGATCCGGCCGTCTTCGACCGTCCATCGAGCCCCTTCCGGCGACGGGAGGGGCTTTTTGGTTGACGCGGGGCCCGTCGCGACGACACTCCCGGCCGGGGAAGAGGCGCGACGGTGAACGAAACACTTCTGAGACTGGCCGTATCGGCGCTGCTGGTGGCGGCGATGATCGGCGTCGCCGCCTGGGCCCGCATCGCCAGGCCTGTCGCGCCACTCGATGAGGCCTCGGCGCGCGACCTGCTGGCCGGCGAGTTTCCCGGTCTTTCGCCCGACTATGTCTGGATCGCCGGCGACGGCGCGGGCGTCATCGCCCGGGCCGGAGACGCGGCGCTGGTCGTCTATCGCCTGGGCGACTCGTGGGTCGCGCGATCCATGTCCTGGCGCCTGGCCCTGCAGGCGCCGGTCAAGCGGGGCAGGGTGCTTCTGAAACTGCGCGACCCCGCCGCCCCAATGGCGCGGCTGACGGTCAGCGGCGTGCAGCCCTGGCCCCCGGAATTCCAAAGCGAAGAGCTTGCGGCATGACCCTCGACCCAATCAAACCGGCTTTCGACCCGGTGCAGTATGCTGTGCCGATCTTCGTCATCAGCATCGTCGCCGAAATCCTGCTGGCCCGCTTCCGCAAGGCGCGGGCGGCCTACGAATTCCGTGACACGGCGACCTCGCTGGCCATGGGCTTCGGCAGCCAGATCGCCGGCCTGCTGACGGCCGGAGCGACGGTGGGGGTCACCGTCTGGCTCTACCGGACCTGGCACCTGTTCGAGATCCCGATGACCGCCTGGTGGGCCTGGGTGGCGGTCTTCTTCCTCGAGGACCTGACCTACTACTGGTTTCACCGCATCTCGCACGAGCGGCGGTTCTGGTGGGCCAGCCACGTCAACCACCACACCTCGCAGCACTACAACCTGGCCACAGCCCTGCGGCAGACCTGGACGGGCGGCATCGCCGGCACCTGGCTGCTGTGGCTGCCGTTGATCCTGCTGGGCTTCCCGCCAGCCATGGTGGTCATCCAGAAGGGCGTCAGCCTCGTCTACCAGTACTGGATCCACACCGAGGCGGTCCGCCGGATGCCGCGCTGGTTCGAGGCGGTGTTCAATACGCCCTCGCACCACCGCGTTCACCACGCGCGCAACCCGCGCTATCTGGACTCCAACTACGCGGGCATCCTGATCATCTGGGACCGGATGTTCGGCACCTTCACGCCCGAACTGGACGAAGAGCCCTGCCGCTATGGCGTGGTGCATAACCTGGGCGATTTCAACATCTTCCGCGTGGCCTTCCACGAGTGGATGGCCATCGGCAAGGACCTGGCCGGGTCGCGCTCGCTCCGCGAGGTGGTCGGCTACCTGATCGGCCCGCCGGGCTGGAGCCCCGACGGCTCGCGCGACACATCGGCGACGCTGAAGGCCAAGTGGCGGGCCCGCGAGGCGGCGGCGGTCAGTCCCGCAGCAGCGGCAGAGACAGTCCCCCTGCAGGCCGCTGAGTAAGCAGCTCGCGGCGGAAGCGGAACAGTTCGGCGGGCCGGCCGCCGGTTTCGGTGTCCATCCGGCCGAGGCCTTCGACCAGATCGATGCGCTCGACCACCCGGCGGAAGTTCTGCTTGTGCAGCGGCACCCCGGCGATGGCCTCCACCGCCCGCTGCAGGGCCGAGAGGGTGAACTCCGGCGGCATCAGCTCGAACACCACCGGGCGATACTTCAGCTTGCCGCGCAGGCG